>JAYUZK010000090.1:0-14764 GCA_043751835.1 Gemmatimonadota bacterium
TGATCGGGATGAAGATGGCGAGGGTCTGTTTGTCCATGGATGCCGTCCTTTAGGTGCGCCCTGACGATCGAACCACCCCACCGGTTTCACCTACTGGCCTCCGATCAGCCTGCCATCCTTCACCACGACGCGCCCGTTCGCCGTGACGGTGGCGTCCGGGATGAAGAGCAGGACCTCGCCGTTGGACGACCGGTTCCGGCCGCCCGACTCCCAGTTGTCGCCGATCGCGAGCCGGACCACGCCGGAGCCATAGCCGTAGTAGGGCATGAAGCCCGACGGCAGCACGTTGGACAGCGCCGGGTTGGTGCCGATCACCAGCTCGCCGGGGAACGCCTTGTCGCCCGTCGCCTTGTGCCAGGCCGCCACGATCGCCTCGGCACCCTTCTTCGATTCGAACTTCTGGACCCGGCCGCCCTTGAAGGTCACCGAGAGCACCGGTGACCGGGTGTCGAAACTCGCGAACGCCGTGATGGTCCCCTCCGCGCCGCTGATATCGGTGGTGCGGAAGACGCTCGCCGGCAGTTCCTCTTCACGGTCACGGATCGAGCGGGCGTCGGCCACCTTGGCCCGGCTCGCGTCGCCGGTGTTGTGGTGGACCCAGGCGTTGGGGGCCATCTTGAGCGTGAGGTTGGTCCCGTTGGGTGCGGTAATCGTGATCGTGGCCCCGCGGAGGGCCGCCTCCACCGCGCTGATCCGGGTCCGCAGTTGTTCGGGCGGAACCGCGATCGCTTCGGCGTAGAGCGCGTCGATCCGGTCTACGTCGGCCACGTCCGGCGGCAGGAACCAGTGGAAGTGGATCGACCGGACCTTCGTCTTCTCCACGAGGCGCTCGAACGGCCGGTCCGCGTAGCCGGTCGCTGGCATCGGGAGCCAGATTGCCGCATCCGCCGCCTGAAACGCCTTGAGCCAGATTGAGTCCCGACGGGCCCGCTGGCTGGACTGGACGGCGGGCGGGAGCGTTCGGATGGCGTTCTGCTCCGCGAGGGTGGGTGCACTCAGTTCCGCCGATACGACGGCGCCCGCGCCCGCGATGGCGGCCCGGATGGCCGGTGCCATGCCTCGGTCGCTGGCCTGGTCCCAGAAGAGGACCACCTTCTCGCCGGGGGCCAGCTTCCAGGTGCGACGGACCACGAGGTCGGCGAGTCGGCTCCAGTCCACCTTGCTGGGCGGCTGGGGCTGGGCGGAGGCGACGGTGGTCAGAAACAGGGCCGGAAGCAGCAGGGAGGGGCGCAACGAAACCTCGCGGTATGGGTTCAGGCCGGATTCGGCCCTGATCAACATAGAGTCCTCCCGCTAGGATTCAACATGGCCCGGCCCACGCTGGCGTCGCTCTCCAGGTCCATCGTTGCCTGCAACCGCTGCCCCCGCCTGCGCCGCCATTGCAGGGCGGTGGCCCGGATCAAGGTGGCGCGATTCCGCGACCAGGCCTACTGGGGCAAGCCGGTCCCGGGGTTCGGCGACCCCGAGGCGCGGCTGCTGGTCGTCGGCCTGGCACCCGGCGCCCAGGGCGCCAACCGGACGGGGCGGCTGTTCACCGGGGACTCGAGTGGCGACTGGCTCTACGAAGCGCTCCACCGGTACGGCTTTGCCAGCCAGCCCACCAGTGTGTCTCGCGACGACGGCCTCCGGTTGTCGGACTGTTTCATCTCCGCGGCCGGCCGCTGCGCACCACCCGGCAACAAGCCCACCCCGGCGGAACTCGACCGCTGCCGGCCGTATCTCTCGGCGGAGCTTGCGCTCCTCAGCCGGCTGCAGGTGATCGTGACGCTCGGCGGCATCGCCCATCAGAACTTCCTCAAGGCCGCCGGGTGGTGGGCACGGTTGGCGCCGGCGGAGCGGCCGGTGTTCGGCCACGGGCGGGGAACGGTGCTGGCCGACGGGATCCTCCTGCTGAGCTCCTACCATCCCAGTCGCCAGAACACCAATACCGGACGTCTAACGCGTTCCATGTGGCATGGTATCTTTGCGGAGGTTCGGCGGGTGCTGGACAATTCCCCAACCGTATCAAGGCGTTCATGATGGGGCTTCGGCGGGTGGCGTGGCTGCTGGTCACGCCGATCCTGGTCTCGGGCGCCGGTCACCGGCGACCGGATCTCTACAAGATTCCGCTCCAGGGCACCGGCAGCTATGCCACGCTTTTGGGTACGGCATCCTTGGGGCCGGCCAGGTCGCCGTTCGGTTTGGCCACGACGCCCGAGGGCCAGTTCATCTTCCGCGTCGACGTCGAGATTCCGGTTCTGCCGCCACCCAGTGCGTTTGGCGCCGCCTATACCACCTATGTGGCGTGGATCGCGTCGTCGTCGCTGGAGCAGATCATCCGGCTCGGGCCCGTCACGGCTGGTGGCAAGACGACCGGCAGCGTGGCCATGACCAAGTTCCTGGTGGTGATCACCGCCGAGCCGACCGCGTCCGGCGCCGGATGGACAGGCCCGATCGTGATGAGGGGCACCTCCCCGGCCAACTACCTCACCAATTTCAGTGGCCACACGATGTTCAATGGCGGGGTGCCGCAATGAGCCGGGCCGGACTCGGCCTGCTGTGGCTGGCGATGGCCGCCCCAGCGGCGGCGCAGAAGCCCGACTCGACGAAGGTGGATCACGAGCACATGAACCACGAAGGCATGAATCACGGCACCGGCACCAACCGGTTGCCGCCCATGCCCAAGGGGATGTCGATGCCGATGATTCCGGGGATGGAGGGCGTCAGGCCGAAGATGACACCCTACGTGCCAGGCGCTGACAAGGATCCCACCACCATTCCGCTGGCGGTACCCCGCAAGCTGCTCGATCTCAAGGACGGCGATTCGGTCGACCTCACCGCCGGGTTCGTCCGCCGGACGCTGCGGGGCAAGAATCTGGTGATGTACGGTTTCAACGGCCAGTATCCCGGGCCCCTGATCCGCGTCAAACAGTCCGCGACGATTACGATCCGGTTCCGGAACGAGCTCGACCTGCCGTCGGCGGTTCACTGGCATGGGATTCGGGTCGACAACCGCTACGACGGCGCGCCCGGGGTCACCCAGGATCCGGTCCCCGTGGGCGGTGAGTTCATCTACCGGATTCACTTTCCCGATCCCGGGATTTATTGGTACCACCCCCACGTTCGGGAAGACGTCCAGCAGGACCTCGGCCTCTACGGCAACATGATCGTCGACTCGCCGGAGCCGAACTACTGGAATCCGGTCAACGACGAGCAAGTCCTCATGCTCGACGACATCCTGATGGACGACGAAGGGCTGCTGCCGTACGGGAAGGATGTGTCCAACTATTCGATCATGGGCCGGTTCGGCAACATGATGCTGGTGAACGGCGAGCCCGACTGGAAACTCACCGCGCGCAAGGGCGACGTCGTCCGCTTCCTGTTCACCAACGTGGCCAACACCCGGAGCATGAACCTGAGCTTCGGCGGAAACCCGATCAAACTGGTTGGCGCCGACATAGGGCGGTTCGAGCGGGAGGAGATGGTGCCCGCCATCGTGATCGCCCCGGCGCAACGGTATGTGGTCGAGGTCAAGTTCGACACCCCCGGTACCTACGCCATCACCAATCAGGTCCAGGCCCTGAACAACTTCCTGGGCCAGTTCCAGTACACGGTGGACACCCTGGGCCTCATCACCGTCATGCCCGAACCCACGAAGAAAGATCTGATCCGAGAATTCAAGACGCTCCGCGCCTTGCCCCAGGTGTCGGCCGAGTTTGCGCCCTACAGACAGCACTTCGACCGGGCGCCCGACAAGGAACTGCTGCTCACGGTCAATATCCAGGGCCTCCCGATCACCATCACCGCCTTCATGTCGGTGGACACGATGTACTTTCCGCCCCAGGAGTGGGTGGACGGGATGCGGGACATGAACTGGGTCTCGACGTCGAACGAGGTCCACTGGATCATGCGGGATCTCCAGACGAAGAAGGAGAACATGGACATCGTCTGGAACTTCAAGAAAGGCGATGTGGTCAAGGTCCGGATGACCAACGACGGCCGTTCGATGCACCCGATGAGCCACCCGATCCACTTCCACGGCCAGCGCCTCCTGATCGTGGCGCGTAACGGAATGCCTGAAGACAACCTGGTCTGGCGCGACACCATTCTGCTTCCGGTGGGGCAGACGGTGGATCTCCTGGTGGAAGCGACTAACCCCGGCAAATGGATGGCCCACTGTCACATCGCCGAGCACCTGGAAGCCGGCATGATGATGGTGTTCAACGTGGCACCGTAGCGAACGCAGTCTCTCTCTTCTCTCATCGCGAGGCCGGATATGGTTGGTTGTCAATCGCTCTCAAGAAGCCTGCTGGGCCTGATGCTGGCTGCCGGGATCACCAGTGCGGCACAGGCACAGTACACCGAACCCCGCCGGTTCAAGGTCGGCGGGAGTCCCACGGTGAAGTTGCTCGCTCACATCCCGCTCGGCGGCTATTTCCGGGTGATGGACAACGAGATCGAGCAGGATGTGAACCGCCCCTACACCTACGTGTCGCAGTCGTGGGACCGGGCCGGGTTCAGCATCATCTCGACCAAGGACATGCAGTTCAAGAAGCTCTTCAGTTGGACCATCGAGAATCCCGAATTGCACGGCGGTACCGGCGGGATGGATGGCAAGTACTTCAAGATCAAGGGCAAGTATTACTACGTCCAGTCCCTCCAGTTCGGGAACAGCGGTCCGGATGCGGATCTCGGCGCCGTCATCGCCGACGTGACGCTTCTGCCCGACACCAGCAAGGTGAAGATCGTGGCCCGCGTGCACGAGAAGGAATATCTCGGCGGGTTCCACAACATGTTCGCCTATAAGCACTCCGATGGCCGAGTGTTGCTGTTTGCCACCATCAGCGGCCCTTACGCTGACGTGTTCGACCTCGAGAAGATCGTGAGCGGGGCGCCGGAGAGCAGCTGGCTGATCGGCCGGGTACCGATTCCCGCCGGTCCGGGCATGGCGATGGGCAACTTCGGTTACCACGACTTCCAGCTCTCCTACGATCCGGCCACCCACCAGGACAAATTCTACGGCGCCGGCCGGGGCGGCTATTTCATCTTTGATGTCTCGAAAATCGGAACCGAACAGCCCAAGCTGATCACCCAGATCGTCGGGGCCGCGGGCGTCACTGGAGGGCACACCTTCACGCCCACGCCGGATGGCAAGTACGCGGTGACGGAGGCCGAGTATCAGTATGCCCCACTCCGGATCTTCGATCTACAGCCCGGACTCCAGGGCAAGGTGAACGCGATCACCCAGCCGGTGGGTGCCTGGACGTCGGACTGGCAGTCGCTGTCGCACAATCACGAGGTGAAGTGGCCCTACGTATTCGTCTCGGCGTATGAGGATGGGCTCCAGATCTTCAACATGTCAGACCCGACCAAGCCGTTCACGGTGGGCTGGTACTTCACCTGCAGCTGTGTCGACAACAAGGGATTCGGGGGCGTGCCCCAGTTCTACGGGAACAGCGTCTTCCAGGGCGCCTTCGGGATCAAGGTCCGGAACCACGACGGTCTGATCGTGATCAGCGACACCTTCACCGGGTTCTGGGCGTTCAAGATGGAAGGCTTCGACGGCTGGAACGGTCACGACTGGAGCATGCCGAACATCTCGAGCGCACAGGATTGGGACAACGGCCCGGAGGGCGCTCCCAAGCACGCGGCGGGCGGCGGCGGCCGGTAGTGGATGGGCGGGGCGGATGGGCGGATGGGCCGCCCCTCCGCCTACGCTGTGTGCTTCGAGAACACCGCCGTATTCCCATGCTCGTCGAAACTCAGCACCGTGTAGGGCTGGAACGGTGTCATATCCATGCCCGGCGCGCTCTGCGGCATGCCGGGAATGGTGAGCCCGATGATGCCTTTGGGCTTCGCGGCCAGAAGCTTCCTGATGTCGCCCGCCGGCACGTGGCCTTCGACCACGTAGCCGCCGACCAGCGCGGTGTGACAGCTCTGGAGCCGGTCGGCCACTTTGTACTTGGTCTTGATCGCCGCCATGGCGGGGGTGTCGGTCACCGCCGGGGCAAAGCCGTTGGCTGTCAGGTGCTCCACCCATTTGTGGCAGCAGCCGCAGCTCGCGTCCTTGTATACCGCGATCGGTGTCTTGGCCTGGGCCCCGAGGCGCGCGGGGAGGATCGACAGCGCGGCGGCCGCCGCGGCAAGGTGCCGGACCGCGGTCCGGCGAGAGATATCCGACATGGCGTCCTCCTGAAATGATTGCCTGATGATCCTACTTCAGTCCGAGCCGTTTCCGGACCGCCGTGGCCACCTTCAGTTCGAACCGGCCTGACGACGTACACGGCACCACATCGTTCCGGCCGTTGGGCAGGTCGACCGCCTCGCCGCCGATCATTGCCATCGCGGCGGTCTGGTTCCCGGTTCCCGGCTTGACGAAGGCCGCCACTGAAACATAGACGACGTACATGTCGGCGTTGGGGCCCGAGGTGCCTTCGCCGCACCGAAGAAATTCAGACACGGCGGCCCGGCCGAGTCGTTTGTACATCTTGGCCTTGATCGTTCCCATCTCGCCGGCTGCCCGGTCGCTGAAGGAGATCGGGACGTCGAACTCTTTCAGGACCTCGGAGAGGGCCGTCCACACCGCATCGATCGGCGCCTCGACCAGGAACCCACCGTCCCCCGCATCCTCGGGTCGTTCCAGCATCCGGTTCCAGATGTCGCGGGGGATGAAGTGCGAGGCGGTTCCCCCGAAAACGCCACTCGTCGTTGGGGCCGAACTGGACTGGGCCGCCGCGACCCCCGGCAGCAAGAGTGCCACTATCGTCATCCCGAGCCAATGACCGATTCCAAGCCGCTTCATGACTCCTCCCCTGATGACCCAAAGCTAACCCACGCCGACCCGGGCCGGATACCTTTCGCTCATGAGGCCCCCCATCCACCCCTTCGCCCCGTTCCTTGACCGGCAGCCGTTCCTCGTGCTGGACGGCGGGCTGGCCACCGAACTCGAGCGGAAGGGGTTCGACCTCGCCGATCCGCTCTGGTCGGCCCGGCTGCTGATGGACACGCCGGACGCGATCCGGACCGTGCACCTCGACTACCTCGATGCCGGGGCGGACGTGATCACCGGGGCGAGTTACCAGGCCACCACCCAGGCCCTGCTCCGCCGAGGCCTGACGACTACCCAGGCCGAGACGATCCTGATCCGGAGCGTGACGATCGCCCGCGAGGCGCGGGAGGAGTTCCTTGCCGCGGGTTCCGCCACCGAACGTCTGGCCCCGCTCGTGGCGGCGTCGATCGGGCCGTACGGGGCTTGGCTGGCCGACGGGTCCGAATACCGGGGAGACTACGGGCTGACCGAGCGGGAGTTGCGCGCATTCCACCGGCCCCGGTTCGAGATCCTGGCCGGGGCGGGCGCCGACCTGCTGGCCCTCGAAACGATTCCCTCCCGCCGCGAGGCCGAGGCGCTGGTCAATCTGATGGAAGCCTCGGGCAAGGTCCGTGGTTGGCTCAGCTTCACCACGCGGGACGATGGCGCCATCGCCGACGGCACACCGTTCGCCGAGTGTGTCCGGGCAATGGGCCAGGCCCCCTCGGTGGTGGCGATCGGGGTCAACTGCACGCCGGCCGAGCGGGTGACACCGCTGCTCCGGTCCGCCGCGTCCGCCAGCCGGGTGCCGTTCGTGGTCTACCCGAACGCCGGTGGTGAATACGATGGCGCCGCCCGAATGTGGCGCGGTGCGGCCTCCGACGAGGCGATTCCGCGGCTCTGTGAAGAATGGCACCAACTCGGCGCCCGCCTGATCGGCGGATGCTGCCGGACGACCCCGAAGACGATTGACCAACTTCGGAACCGAATGGCCGCCCGGTGACGCCCGAAAAACAAACAGCCAGCCCGACGCGGGCTGGCTGTGAGGCCGTGATGTGGATCCGATGCAGTTAGGCTGCGGCGACTCGGCTGACGCCTTCGGCGGCCGGGCCCTTGGCGCCCTGAACCATCTCGAATTCAACCCGCTCGCCCTCCGCCAAGGACTTGAAGCCCTCGCCGGTGATCGCCGAATGATGGACGAAGCAATCCTTCGAGCCATTTTCCGGGGTGATGAATCCGAAGCCCTTCGCGTCGTTGAACCACTTCACGGTGCCGGTGATACGCATGGTACTAATCCTTTTGAACTGAGCCGGACGGGCGTCTTCGCCACGAACCGACTGACTGTTTTCCCCGTGACGAACCCTCACGGGAGGGATGTTCCACGACGGCAGGCTCACAGCCCGACGGCGTCCGCGGTCAAACGCAATAAAAAAGGGGCCCCAGACTGCAGGCCCCTGACGATTACTCGGAACGTGTCCGTGCAACTGCGTACTGACCACGGCGACCAGTATAGCGGGTTCGGAGCCAAAGGGCAATGGGGCAAAGACGCCGGAGCTACTCCTCCCGCAGGACCCGGTTCGGATCCAGGCCGGCCGCGCGCCTCGCCGGCATCCAGCTCGCCAGGAGCCCTGCCGCGGCCAGCGCGAGAGCTCCGGCGCCGAACGACGCCGGATCGCCGGGTTCGACCCCATAGAGAAGACCCTGCAAAAGCCGCGACCCGGCCAGCGCGCCGCCCAGGCCAACGACGAGCCCGGCCGCGATCGGCGCCATGCCCAGGCTCAGCACCAGCCGCGTCACCTCGCTTCGATCGGCGCCTAACGCCATCCGCACCGCGATTTCGCGGGCCCGCTCCGAAACCGAATACGCCAGCACGCCGTAAACGCCGATCGCGGCCAGCAGCAGCGCCATGGCCGCGAAGGTGCCGAGCAGTGTGGTGGCAAACCGGATCCGGCCGGTTGAAATCCGGCTGATCTCGTCCATGGTCCGCACGTTGTAGATCGGGAGCCCGGGGTCCGCCGACCGGATGGCCCGGCGGGCGGCCTCGACCATGCCGAGGGGATTGCCCGCCGTCCGGACCAGGAAGGTGCTCGGCGCGACCGTGGCCTGGAGGGCGGGGACATAGACGTCGAGCCCGGCCGGTTCGGTGGCCGAGGCGTACCGGACATCGCCCACCACTCCGATGACCGCGACCGTGCTGGCTCCGCCCGAGAAGTAGAACGTGGCAACCCGGAGTTGCTCCCCGATCGGATTCTGACCCGGCCAGAGCCGCTTGGCCGCGGTCTCGTTGACCACAACGGCCCGGGCGGCCCCGGGCCGGCCCCGATCGTCGAAGACCCGCCCCGCGAGGGTCGGCACCCGCAACGCGTCGAAGTAGCCAGGCGACGCCACGTGGACGCCGATCCGCCGGTCGGCCTCGTTGCCTTTCAACGTTCGATCGTCGATGCCGGTGACGACGCTGATCGAGCACGGTCCCTGAAGCGGTGGGCAAAGGTTGGTGCCGGCGGCCTCCACCCCCGGGATGGTGCGAAGCGCCGCCAGTGCCACTGATCGGAATTGCACCGGGTCCCGCCCGGCAACGCCATCGGTCCCGGGGCTGACTCGAAAGGTCAGCACATGGTCGGGCCGGAAACCGAGGTCCAGCTGCGTGAGCTTTGTGAAGCTCCGCACCAGAAGCACGGCCCCGGTGACCAGTGCCACCGCCAGCGCCGCCTCGGTCAGGACGAGCGCCTGGGCCGCTCCCCATTGGCCGAGGCGTCCGCCGCCGACCGTGATTCGGACATCATGGAGCGCCCCGGCTGCCGGTTGTCGCGACGCGCGCCAGGCCGGCCACAAACCGACGAGCAGGCCGGTGACGATGGTGGCCGCGAGTGCGAACAGCAGGACCCGCCCGTCGAGCGTCGGCGTCGCGTCGAACAGGTACGAGGTTCCGCCCGGTCCGCCGCCGCTCTTCGGCCCCAAGGCGGCGAGCGCCGGCGCGGTGACCCAGGCCACGCCTACGCCGATCGCCCCGCCCGCGATCGACAGCGTCAGGCTTTCCAGCAGGACATGACGCACAATCGTCCCCCGGCTCGCGCCGAGCGCGGTCCGAACGGCGAGTTCGCGGCGCCGGCCGTTGGCGCGGATCAGGAGAAGGTTGGCCAGATTGATCGCCCCGATCAGCAGGACCGCCCCCGTGGCGGCGAAGAGAATCCAGGAGGCGCGGCTCACCGCCGGATCGACCCGTACCGCCGCCAGCGGCTCGGCGGTTGCGGACCAGGCGGCGCCCTGATCGCTGTCCCGGAACTGGCCATCCACCTGGCGGCCGACCGTGGCCATTTCCGAGCGGGCCGTGGCCAGCGTGGCCGCCGGCCGGAGCCGGGCCACCACGCTGAACCAGTGGTTCTGCGCCTCTTCGTTCACGCCGTCATATTCGAAGAGCGGCGCCATCATCATGGGGAGCCAGAGATCGACTCCGTTGGACAATCCGGCGAAACTGCGCGGGGCAACGCCCACGACCACGATCTGATGGCCACCTAACGTGATCGGGCGGCCGATGATCGCGCTGTCGGCTCCAAACCGCCGCCGCCAGAGTCCGTTCGAGAGCACGGCCACCGGGTGGGCCTTGGGAATCGAATCGTCCGAGCGGTCAAGCGCCCGCCCGACTGCCGGGCTCACGCCGAGGATCCGGAAGTAGTCGCCGGACACGTACTCGATCCGGACCCGCTCCGGCTCCCCGGTCAACAGGTTGGCGTCACCGCTGGAAAAGCCGGCCATCGCTTCGAACGAGGTGGCGGTCCGTTCCGTCAGGCGGTACTTGGGATAGGACCAGGGGAACGGGTTCGCCGGCCCGGTCGGCGACTCCCTGGCGGAAATGAACAGGTTGACCAGACGATCAGGCTCGCGAAACGGCAGCGGCTTGAACAACAGGCCGTCGATCAGGCTGAAGATTGCGGTGGTGCCGCCGATCCCGATGGCCAGCGTGAGCAGCGCCACGACCGTGTAACCCGGCGACCGGCGGAGCGCCCGTCCGGTGTGCCGGAGCTCGCGGCCGATCGCGTCGGACCATTCCACGCCGCGCGCCTCCCGGGCATCCTGCTTGAACCCCTCGACGGCGCCGAAGCTCGCGCGGGCCCGCCGCAGCGCTTCCGGTTCGGGAATGCCGCCCTGGACCAGATCCTCGGTCATCATCTCGATGTGGCTCGTGAGTTCCTCGTCCATCTCCCGTTCGAACCGGGCTCGGCCGAACAGCACGCGGAGCGAGTCGCGGAGGCGGGCCATCACGACTGGAGATCCGCCGGCGAGGCACTCATCACCGCGGCAATCGCCTCCACGAGGCGGAGCCAGCCCTGTTGCTCCTCCTTGAGCCGCCGGCGGCCGGCGGCGGTGAGCTGATAGAACCTGGCCCGGCGGTTGTTGTCGCTCACGCCCCACTCGCTCGAGAGGAGGCCTTGGTGTTCGAGCCGGTAGACGGCGGGGTAGAGCGAGCCCTGCTGGATCAGCAGGCTGTCGTTGGAGAACTGCTGGATCCGGAGGAGGATGCCGTAGCCGTGCATGGGCTGCAGGGACACGGCCTTCAAGATCAGCATGTCGAGCGTGCCTTGCAGCAGCTCGAGGGCGGTGGGCGTGGCCATGGGCTTCTCCTAGCGTGGCTAGGGGAAGGTAGGGCCGCTCTCCTAGAACGTCAAGGAGAGTTCCCGCTTGGGTTGCCGATCCGAACCTGAAAGTTCTTCCCTTCCCAGGTCCCCGTCTCAAGCCAGAAGAACGTGAACTCGACCCCTGGGCCGACGGGGAGGGCCGCGGTCTCGAGCTCCACGGAGAAGGCCCGGAGCGCGATCGCCGTCGTCACCGCCTCGGCGTGAGTTGCCCAGCCGTCCGTGGTCCACCGGACCCGGGCGGGATGGGACAGGTCGATTCGGAGGACGAGCCCGGCGGGAATAGCGGGGCGCTCGAAGGTGAACCGCCAGGTCGCGACCCGGGGCACGTTGGCCTGCGCGACATAGCGGGCGGTCGTTTGCGGCGGGCAGTCGAAGATTCGTCCATCGCGCAGTGACCGGAGCAGCTTCACATACTCGGCGTGGGCCCAGACGAGCGGCATGGCTGAGCCGGCGGGACCTCCGTTGAAGAGCTCGAGGTCCGGAATGTCGGCGGCGTCCCAAACCTGTTCCGGAAGGAATCCCCCCGGGCCGGACTGGCGGCGCATCGCGTCGGCGAGGCGTTCGGCCTCGGCCACCCGTCCGGCGGCCAGTTCATAGTGCGCCCGCTCGCCGGCGAGCAGGGGCCATCCGCGCCCGATGCCGGAGCCGTCGAACGGGCTTCCGTCCTCGTGCTCCCCGTAGCCGTCCTCGTTGTAGCGCCGCCAAGTGGGGCCGTTCCGCGTCTCCGTTCGCAGCAGCGCGTCGATGACGCGGACGGTGTCGGTCATCCGCGGGTCAGTGGCGGCGCGGAGGCCGAATCGGACCAGGGCCAGGGCGTCGACACAGACCAATTCGGCCGCCGGCATCCGGGCTAGCCGGCCCCCGCGGTTCTTCACCTCGATGAATCCCCGGGGCGGCGCGGCGGCGGCGGCGGCCTCCCGGCTCCCGATCCGGACGTAGTAACCCCGGACCCCGCAGCGTTTCGCGAGCGGGGTGTCGGCGACGTAGGTCCACTGCTCGATCGAAGCGTTCCAGTCGTCGGCGGTGTCCCGCAGCCATGCGCCAAGGTGCGGGTCACCAGAACGGTCCACGAGATCGGCGGCGGCGAGCAGCGCCGCAATCCCGACGGCGAGGGTGAAGGGAGAGTAGCCGGCGTCTTCTTCCCACCGGTCCTGCTCGGTGATGGGACCCTGCATCGCGACGTACACGGCGGCCCGGCGCACCATGTCCCGCCACGCCTCCGCCTCGTCGGCGCCGAGCGCGCCCTCGCGAAGCGCCAGGTCCACCAGCAGGATCGGGAAGGCGGTTTCATCGAGTTGGACGCCGGTCCAGAAGGCCGTGCCGTTCAACCACATGTTCTGGGGCCAGCGGCCGTCGTGCTCCTGGGTGACCGCGAGGAAACGGAGCATTCCCTTCATGTCGTCGTGAGCCCCCGAGGCGAGGAGGCCCCCGGCCGTCTCCACCATGTCCCGTGGCCAGACCAGGTGATAACCGCCCAGGTCGCCATCCCCCTTCGAGGAACCCCACGGCACCGACAGGCTGGCGATGGCGCCGCCATCGCAGTTCATCGACAGGTGCGACCGCATGACCGCGGTGCTGGGGCGATACACGTGCGGTGCCGTCGTTCCCGCCGGCTCGTCGAGGGCGACCAGACGCTCCTGCCACGACCGCCAAGGCGACGCATATCGACGTTCCACGACCTCGTAGGGCTCGGTGAGCGCGGCGCGGGCATGGAACGCCGCGGTATTCGGATCCCCGCCGAAGCCGATGGCAATCACGAACTCGCCGCCGCACGCCTGCAGGTCGATCTCGCCGGCAAGGGCAATGTTGCCGTTCTCGGCTCGATCGTAGATTTGCGTCAGGCGGCCGGTGTCCTGGAGATCGTGCCAGGCGTCGTTCGGACCAGCGTAGCCGGCGGTGCGGCGGACCCATTCCGTGGTGGAAGCGACGGCAAGCGCGTACCCGTCCCGCTGCGCGAACAGGAGGCCCTCGCCTTTGTGCTGGCCGATCCACCCGGTGTTTCCCGCGCCGTGGTTGTTGAGGTGCGGACTGAGCAGAAGGGTGAGCGTATAGTCGGCGAGCGTACCGACCCGCGGGGTGAACCGGACATGCTGGAGCACCACGTCGTACTCGGACGAGGTACAGATCCGTTTCTCGATCAGGTACCGTCCGGCGTTGCAGTCGCTCTGCATCCGGAACGCCGGCACGCCCGCCGCGAGCCATTCCACCGCGTGGGTGCAGTGGCGCTTCTCCTCGCTCAGAAAGCCCTCGGCGGTGACGATGAAACCGGCATCGCGGAGGCAGGCGGTGTCTACTTCCGGGTAGTAGATCTCGTTGAGGATGCCGTGGCTCGCGGTGAACCAGACCCGCGACCCCTCCCCCAGGGCCGTTCCCACCGCGCTCTTGGCGCTGCTGGTCCATCGCGGCTCGATCCCCGGCCATCCCGGTGCCGGGCGTCCTGCGTCGGTCATGTGACACTCCTGTCGATCACGCCCCGCCCGAGCAACGAGGCGGCCGCCTCGTCGAGCAGCAGGACGACCTGGCCGGCCTGCTCGATGATCCGGGCGACCGGCGTTTGCGCGTTGCCCTCCACGGCGTCGCGAATGGCCGCCGCCTTGCCGGCACCGAATGCCGCCACGACGACCAGGCGGGCGCCGGCGAGCACGGGAAGGGTGAGCGTCATCCGGCGCGGGGGGGATTTGGGGGCATCGAAGATCGGGAGCACGCTCTTCCGCGTCTCCGAGAGGGCCGGATGCCCCGGAAAGAGAGAGGCGATGTGGCCGTCCTCGCCGACGCCGAGGAGAACGAGGTCGAGCCGCCAGTCGTCGCCGGTTGTTTGACGGAGATCCGCCGCATACTGATCAGCCGCTGCGGCGGGGTTGGAGCCATCGGCCGGCATCGGATGGAACCGTGCGCCGGCGGCGGGGGTGCCGGCCAGGAGGAGCGCCGCCGCCCCCGCGTTGGAAAGCGAGTCGGCAACGGGAACCGCACGCTCGTCGCACCAGAAGACATGGACCGCCTCCCACGGGAGGGGCTCCCTGGCCAGTCGCGGCAGCAAGTGTTCGGCGGCCGAGCCTCCGGGAATGGCCACGACGCAACGGCCGCGGCGCGCCAGCGCCTCGTTGGCAGTGGCGGTGAATTCCCTGGCGAAGGCATCCGCCAGCGACTCTGGCGACGCGATCTGCAGGCGAGGATGACCCATGGCAACGGGCTCGGCGTGACCTCCCGAGTATTCTTGGCAACGTTGGCTTGTGCTAAGGTAGCAGATGGCTACGTTTGCCGGGACTGGCGCCTGAGCCACAGAGGAGGATTGCAATGGAGCTGGGAATGATCGGCCTCGGCCGGATGGGAGCGAACATGGTAC
>JAYUZK010000091.1:0-2605 GCA_043751835.1 Gemmatimonadota bacterium
GATGATCCGCTTCGACGAGCCGTTCCGGCGGTTCCGGGCCCACGGCCTCATCGTCAAGGACGGCGCCAAGATGTCCAAGACGAAGGGGAACGTGGTCAATCCCGACGAGCTGATCGCCAGGTGGGGCGCCGACACGCTCCGGTTGTTCCTGATGTTCCTCGGGCCGTTCGAGGAAGGCGGCGACTTCCGCGACGCCGGCCTCTCCGGTCCACGCCGGTTCCTGGAACGGCTTTGGGATCTGGTCGGACAATGCGAGCAGCGGACCCTCAGCGGCGAGGAGATCCACCGCACCGTGATGGTGAAGTGGAATGCCACCAAGAAAAAGGTCACCCACGACCTCGAGACGCTGGGTTACAACACCGCCATCGCGGCGCTGATGGAACTCCTCAACACCATGCGGGAGACCAACTGCAGCGAGCGGCAGATCGTGAAGGACATGGTCCTGATGGTGGCGCCGTTCGCGCCCCACTTTGCCGAGGAATGCTGGGAGCGGCTCGGCAGCCCGACTTCGATTTTCGACGCCAAATGGCCGACCTGGGACGAGGCCATGACCCAGGACAGTGTGATCGACGTGGCGGTCCAGGTCAATGGCAAGACCCGGAGTACCGTCAAGGTGTCCCGGGGTGCCCTGCAAGATGTGGTATTGCTGAAGGCGCAAAAGGACGATAGCGTCAAGCGGTTCACCGACGGGAAGGAGATCCGCAAAGTGATCTTCGTCCCGGACCGTCTGATCAACATTGTGATGGGGGAAGAGTGACCATCGTGCGTGAAGCCCGGCTTCGACCAGAGTTCGCCCATCTCTATCCTGAGCTTCCGGCCGGCCGCTGGATGCCGGCCTCCGAGGTCGGCGCCACGATCCTCGTCTCGCAGCTCAAGGCCACTCGCCCGCCGGCGCTGGGCGAGCGGCTCCTCCCGGAGGAGTACTTCGACTTCCGGGGCGGGGTGGGCCGGGAGCGGGAGCCTGGACTCCGAACCCGGTTCGGGGAGGCCGGTCCCGCCTCCGCCCACCAGCACTGACCGACCAACCGCCAAACCTTGGTGGGGGGTCAGCCCGCCCGGTGCATCCGTGCCGGGCCGGGCCGTTTTCCCTGAGCCCGCGCCTAGAGCCCCAGCCCGATCAGCAACAACGCCCCCGCCGGCGCGAGCAGCCCGCCGATCATCTCGAACAGGCCCTTCGAGACCTTGAACACCTCGCCCACCGCGGCGAACTCCTCCGCGGTGAGTTCGCGGCCGCCGTCTCCCCTGATGACCGGGTGCTCGGCCGGACCGGTGATCGTAGCGAACAACTTGCCGTTGGCGGTGAGCGACGCATCCACCGTCGAGCCGTTCAGCTTGGCGGCAATGACCAGGACATCAGTTCCTGACGTTACCGTGACGTCGATTCTGCTCTCGCCGGCCGCGCCTCCCGCCGGACCCGTCGCTCGGGCCACGATCTTGAACTGCTTGTCGACGACTTCGAGCTTGGCGTCCACGGTGGCGGTCCCGCCCCGGCCGAACAGCTGGCCCGTGGTGACGATCTCGAAATTGACCCGGTTGGTTCCGTCGCTCATGTAGCCTTTGACGTTGACCACCGCGGCCACGATGCTGCCACTGACGTCGAAGGCGTAGTCTAGATAGGTGACACCGTTCGCCGTAACCTTGAGCCGGAGCCCGGCCGAGGTCGGCGAGCTTGCCTTTTCATCGGTGAGATCGGACACGCCGATCTCTTTCGCCGGATCCGGCTGCCCGTTCGCATCGGCCTCGTAGAGCACGAATCGGACGCCGTTAGTCGGCGCGCCGGTCCGGTCCGACGAGACGTACTTCTTCGCGACGGCATCGTACACCAGCGTCTTGCCCAGCATGGTATTCCGGATCACGGGCACCAATGCCGCCTGGGTTTCGGGCCGGACGATCCCGGTAACCTCCCGAATCACGCCGAGGAACCGGTCGACTCCCGGTGCGCCGGCCGGGACGCTGGACCCGATCTGCCCACCGAGCGAACCGAAGCTCTTCAGCACCGGCGAGGCGCCCACGGCCTCGACCGTGGCCAGCCCGTCTTTGACCTTCTGAGTATTGAACCGGCTCTGGTCCTGGGTCGGGCCCTGCGAGTTCGAGCAGGCCGCCGCCAGCGCCAGGGCGCCCAGCGCGGTCATTCCGCGAATCGTGTATCGCATCGTCCTATCGCTCCTCGTGTGAAGCCGCGTTGTCGTTGCCGTCACTCTTGCCGCCGTCCCGAATGGCGCGGAGGCGATCCTGCTGCTCCTTCGTCAAGATGTTCTTGATTCGGATCAGCAGGGACATCTGGGCCTTCTTCACTTCGTTCTCGATCTTGAGCATCTTGTCGGCCTTCGCCAGCGCCTCGGCCTCATCGACCTTCGGCTGTTCAATCACTTCGACCATGTCCAGGGCGGGTTCGGTCATCTCGAGCTGCAGCGGCACCAGATTCATCTGTGCCTTCTTCACCGCGTCGAGAATGGCGGCCCGCTGCTGCGCCGAGAGGCCAATATCCCGGGACCGCTGCAGCACCAGTTGGGGATCGAAGAACGCCTTCTCGAACCGATCGTCCTTCTTCTCCTGCGCCGCCGCCGGCCCCGCGATCATCGCCAGCAGAGCGACGCCCAGCATC
>JAYUZK010000092.1:0-11896 GCA_043751835.1 Gemmatimonadota bacterium
GCCGTGACAGCCCAGCGTCCGGACTTGGTCGTTATCGGATACCGCCGCGGTGGACCGCCGAAGGTCATCGGACCGACTGATGTCGCGCGCAACCTGCTGTACGCCGCGCCGTCGGCGGTTCTGACCGTTCCGCTCTAAATCAATCTGTAGACATCCTCATGATTGGTTCAGCATGGGCTCAGTCGTGATTGGGTAGTCTTGCGCTGAGGGAACAAGGGGAGGCTGTTCAGTCGCTCTGGCCCACGGAGGGCACAATGACGATCCGCCACATGGTTGTTTCGCTCGATGGGTCGCGGTTTGCCGAAACCGCGATCCCGGTCGCGGCCCGCTTGGCCCGGACTGCCGGCGCTCGGCTGCGTGCCCTTATGGTCCACGAGCCGGTGATGGCGCTCGTTCCCGCCGCCGACATCCCGGTCACCGTCGGCCCGGATGAGGCGGCGCTCAGAGCCGAGGAAAAGGCCTACCTCGCCGGTCTTGCCAGCGAGCTCGGCACCATCGGTGGCCTTCCGGTCGAGTACAGTCTGCTAGAGGGGCTGGCTGGCCCGGCTCTCGTCGTGGAGTTGGATCGCAGCGTCCCCGATTTGCTGGTGATGGCCACCCACGGCCGTGGTCCGCTGAGCCGGTTCTGGCTGGGCAGCGTCGCCGATCACGTGATCCGGCACACCTCGACCCCGGTGCTGCTCCTCCATCCCAGGGACGGCGATGCGGTGCCCGGTCCCGAGCTCAAGATGGAGCGGATCATTGCGGCGCTCGACCGCTCGGACGAGTCCGAGGCGATCCTCGCCCCGCTCGTGTCGCTGGCGAGATTGACGCAAGCGCATCTCACCCTGATCCACGTGGTCGAACCGGTGCTGGGTGTGTCGGGCGCGGTACCGCCGTATCCCGTCGCGGTACCTCAGGAAACGCTCGAGTTGCTGCGAAGCGACGCCCAGAAATACCTCGACCGGGTGGCCGACCGGCTCCGCGGGCAGGGCCTCGGAGTGGCGACGAAGGTGATCGTCGGGCTGGGGGTTGCCGGCACGATCCTGAGCCAGGTCGACCAGGGGAACTACGACTTGGTGGCGATGACGACCCACGGCGCCACCGGGTTCCGCCGCCTGCTGCTGGGCAGCGTGGCCGACAAGGTGATTCGGGGATCGCACCGGCCCGTGCTGATATTGCGGCCCGCCGCAGACGGATAGGAACGCCGGTGGCGGGAACGAGCGAAGCGGGGCGAAGATCATCAATCTTCGTCGCGAACGCCCGATTGATGTCGCTCCGGGAAATCACCCCGATCAGCTTCCCGTTCGACTCCACGAACGGCCGGTGGACGTCGCCGTCGTCCATCTGCAGGGCGGCCTCCCGGAGTTCGAGTTCCGGGCCAACGGTAAGTGCATGGGATGTCATGATGTCGCGGACGGTTGCGACCGTCCAGAGTCGGTTTCGGGCGGCTTCATCACCGGCCTCGGCTTCGGCATTGAGCAGGTCGGTGGTCGAGATGACCCCGATCAGGCGGTCATGGTGGTCGATCACGGCAAGTCCGGAGACGTGCGCGTCCGCCAGCAACTCGACCGCACGCGACACCGGGGCGTCCGGGCCGATACTGATAACGTCGGCGGACATGAGGTCACGGACCTGCTTGGGCCGGTGGGCCGGTGCGGTTGGATTCAGGGTAGCCATCATGGCGCACTCCGTCGGAAGATGAGGTTGGGGGTCAGCGTACCTTGAACCGGAGGGTGGCGGCCAGGCCATCAATGCGTTCGGCGACCTTGGGGTCGTCGATGACGATGACCTGGACGCGCTGGCGGAGCGGGTCTTCGATCACATGATCGATCAGATTCGGAACCGGATCCGGTTCCCCGCTGCCGCGACAGTCCAGTGCGGATTGGCGTCGTGCTTCATGGCGACGCCGTCGACAGTTCCTTGGTGGCGAGAACGACGGAAGATCGCGGTCAGGGGGGGCTGGTGGCCTGAAGCGTGCGTGACGGCTTGTTCATGAAATGGCGCCGGATTCCATGCGTGGTCTTCCTCGCGGTCCTGGTCGGACCGGCCCGGGCCGAGTCCCAACCGCGCGGCGAAGCCGTTCTCGGTGCCACCGTGGGACGGCTTCGCGCCCCGGGCTCCGGCGCCACCTCACCGGGGTTTGCCGTTGGCTTCGCTTTCGGCGGCAGGTCGGTGGTATTCGGTCCCGAATTCATCTGGCAGAACGGTGACAGCCTCCGGGTCCGCGGCATTGCGATCGCGGCGAAGATCCGCCAACCGGCCGGGTGGGTACACCCTCACATCGTCGCCAGCATCGGGGCGTATGCCTGGCAGAGCCGCGCCCTGTTGGCGGTGCCCGAAGTCTCGGTGGTCGGCCCGATATCGCTGACCGAAGTGACCTGCCTGTCGGGCAGTCTCGGGGCCGGCGTGACCGTAGGTCGGCTGGATCGGGGGGTGAGCCTGGTTCTGGACGGGCGCTGGCATCGGAACATCACTCAGCAGGCTACCGCCGGATCCCGGTCGCTGGTCGGCCTGATGGTCGGTGTCCGGTTCGGGTGGTAGCGACCGGGACCTGGAGACGTGCCTTAAATGTGAACCTGGGTGTCCCGCCGCACCCGCAATTGACCCTCGGCACTCTCCGCTCCTATTCTTGGCCCATGTCGGCCAATCCCATCGTCTGGATCGCGACCCTCCTTGGCGTCGAACCCGGTCTCCTGTGGCAGAAGGTGATCGAGCTCGGGGCAATCTGGGTCTTCGCCTGGTTCCTCAATCGCCTGGTCCGGTTGATCGCTCGGCGAATCGAACGGGCCGTCGACGACGGCGACGACTCGGTCCTCACGGCCGAGGAGAAACGCGGCCAGACCATCGCGCAACTCGTCAGAAGCGTCGGACGGACGGTGGTACTGGTCGGCGTGGTGTTGCTCAGCCTGAATCTCTTCCTCGACATCCGGCCGCTGCTGGCGGGGGTCGGCATTCTGAGCCTGGCGGTCTCCTTCGGCGCCCAGAGCCTGGTCAAGGATTTCATCTCCGGTTTCTTCCTGCTGTTCGAAAATCAGTTCGCGGTGGGAGATGTGGTGCAGATCGGTGACAAGACCGGGGCGGTCGAGCGGATGACCCTCCGGGTCGTGGCGCTTCGCGACGCCCGGGGGGCGCTCCATACCATCCCGAATGGTTCGATCACGGTCGTGAGCAACCTGACCCGCGGGTGGTCTCGCGAGGTGATCGACGTGACGGTCACCCATGAGACGGATGTCAATCGGGTGCTGGACGCGGTTCGTGACGAGTTGGCCCGGTTCCGGGCCGACCCGGACTGGCAAGGTCGGTTCGAGGGAACGTCGGAGGTGCTGGGAGTCCAGTCGCTGACCGACACCGGGGTCGTAATCCGGACCCAGGTCCGGACCGCGCCCGGGTCGCAATGGGAGGTTGGGCGGGAGTTCAATCGCCGGCTCAAGGCGCGCCTCGACCGGGACGGGATCGAGATTGCCAGGGCCATCGTGCCGCGGACCGCAAGCCGGCCGGTTTGACCCGGCTTGGCGTCGCCCTCTAGCTTCCCGTCACGATTCCCGCTTTGGAGACGCCGTGCCGCTCACGTTGTACAACACGCTGACCCGCCGGCTCGAACCATTCGAGCCGATCGCGCCTCCGCTCGTCACGCTCTACTCGTGCGGCCCGACGGTCTACAACTACGCCCACATCGGGAATTTCCGGACCTTCCTGTTCGTCGACCTGCTGCGCCGCTGGCTCGAGGCAAGCGGCTATCAGGTCTTTCACATCATGAACCTGACCGACGTGGACGACAGGCTCATCCGGACGGCGGCCGAGCGCGGGGTCGGGATCGACGAATTGGTCGTCCCATACATCGACGCCTTCTTCGAGGATCGCGATTATCTCAAGATCGTCCCGGCCCATGCGTACCCGCGCGCCACCGCGTTCATCGAGCCGATGGTGCGGCTGGTCTCGCAGTTGCTCTTCAACGGGACGGCGTATAAGAGCGAGGATGGCTCGGTCTATTTCCGGATCGACAGCTTCCCGGCGTACGGCCGCCTCTCCCAACTCGACAAACGGGAACTCCGGAGCGGGGCGAGCGGCCGGGTAAGCGACGACGACTACGCCAAGGACAACGCCCAGGACTTTGTCCTCTGGAAGGCGGTCCGCCCCGAGGACGAGCGGGCCCATGCGGCCTGGGATGCGCCCTTCGGCCGAGGCCGGCCCGGATGGCACCTGGAGTGCTCGGCCATGGCGCTGGAGATGATTGGCCAGCGGTACGGGGTCAAGGTGCTCGACATTCACACGGGCGGAGTCGATCTGATCTTTCCGCATCACGAGGACGAGATCGCCCAGAGCTGCGCCTACACCGGCGAGGAACTCTTTGCGCGGTACTGGCTCCACGGGGAGTTCCTGAACATCCGCGGCAGCAAGATGTCGAAGCGGTTCGGCAACGTCACGACCCCGCGTGACCTGCGGGAGGATGGGATCGAGGCTGCGGCCATCAGGCTCCTGATGTTCCAGGCCCACTACCGCCAGCAGCTTGATCTGACCGACGACGGCCTCGCCGCCGCCCGCGAAGGATCCCGGCGCCTGGGCGAATTCGCCGACCGTTTTGAGCGCGCCGATCAGGGGAAGGGCGGAGCCGACTCGCCTTGGGCGGCGCTCGCCGCTCGGCTCGAATCGGATGTCCGGGCGGCCCTCGACGACGACCTCAACGCCCCGCGAGGCGTCGGCGCCATCTTCGACTTTGCCCGCGAGGCGAACCGCCTGCTCGACCAGGGTGTCGGGCCGACGGCCGTGGCCCGGGCGGCCTGGGATCTCGCTGACCGGGTGCTGGCGGTGGCGCACCGCGGCCAGCCCCGGGCGGAAATCGTCGCAACGGCGGACGATCCCGATCCGGCCGACCTGACATCCACGCCACCGACCGACGTCGCCGCGCGCCTTCGGTGGGGAACCCGATGGGCCTCGCGCCGGGCCCAGGCGAAACGACTCCGGGACTTCGCGGTCGCTGACGGGATCCGGAAACGCCTGACCGAGCACCATTTCGAGATTCGCGACCGGCGCGATGGGAGCGCCGAGTTGATCGATCGCCGCTCATGAGGCCGGGCGCCACGCGGGCGGGATGGTCTTGCGCGATTTGACATAGTATATATACTATGTGCTATATAAGGAGGCGGCGATGACCACGAAATCACTGGTTCGGCGGATCGACCCCGCGATGCTCAAACGGGCGGCCGACATCATCAAGCTGCTCGGTCATCCCGAGCGGCTCAAGATCGTGGAGGCTTTGGAGGGCGGCGAACTCACGGTCTCCGCCGTCTGCGATGTCTGCCACCTCGAGCAGGCCATCTGCTCTCAGCATCTCAGCCGGCTTCGACAGAAAAAGGTCGTCGAGGCCCGGAAGGCCGGGGCCAACGTCCACTACCGGGTCGTCGAGCCGAAGGTCCACCACATCCTTGAGTGCATCCGCAAATGCGACGTTCGGCGCTGATCGTCCGGTTCCTGCTGGCTGCCGCGCCGGCCGCCGCCCAGGAGCCAATCCGCCTCACCCTCACCGATGCGTTGGAGCGGGCTCGGGTCGGGCACCCGGCCGTTGCCCGATCGAAAGCCACCCGGCTCTCGCGTGAGGCGGACGCGACCGGTGCGCTCGCGGCCTACCTCCCCCGGGTCAGCGCCGAATGGTCCTTCGCCCGTACCGACGATCCCGTCGCAGTCTTCGGCTCGAAACTCCGGCAGGGCCGTTTCGCCGCCGCCGATCTGGCGCTCGACGCCCTCAATCGTCCGGCGCCGGTCTCCAACGTCGGCGTCGGCGTGCTGATCGAACAGCCGCTGGTTTCGCTCGAGGGTTGGTCAGGGCGCCGCGCGGCCGTCGCGGCTGCCGACGCGGGGCGCTTCGCCGAGGCCCGAGCCCTTCAGGCCGTCGAGTTTGATGCGTTGGCCGGCTATTTCGGCGCCACGCTCGCGGCGGCCCGGGTTGGCGTGACGGATACCGCGCTGACGGCCGCCAACCGGATTCTGGCCCAGGTCCGTGCCATGAGGCGTGAAGGGGTCGTCACCGGCATCGACGAGCAACTCGTCCTGGCCCGGGTCAGCGAACTGGAGGCGCAGCGCGCGGCGGCTGCCGCGGACCGCCTCGTCGCCGAGGATCGGCTGCTGCTTTCTCTTGGCGAGAAGCCGGGCCAGCTGGTCGTGCTACTGGACTCTCTCGCGCCCGACCTGGATGGCGGGGGATCGGGTTCGCGGCTCGATCTCGAGGCGCTGCGGCACGGGGCTCTGGCGGCGGGCGCCAACGTGGATCGGGTCCGTGCCCAGCGGTTCCCGAGTTTGGCTGCGTTCGGGTCGCTGGTCTGGAACCGGCACGACCTTGGGGTCCTCGGCGGCCCTCGCCACTGGACCGCCGGCCTGGCGGTTCGGTGGACGCCTTTTCGGGGCCTCGAAGATGAAGGGCAGATCCGGCGGGCCCGGGCCGAACGGGATCTCGCCCAACAGGAACTCGCTGCGGCCGAACGATCGGCGTCGGCGGAGGTGCGGGCAGCCGAAGCCAGGCGCGAGGCGGCGTTGGCCGGCGTGGCGGCGGCCGACCGGGCGCTCGACTACGCGAACCAGGCCGCCCAAGTGGCGGCGGCCCGGTACACCGGCGGGGTTGCCACCATTTCGGAACTGCTGGCGGTCCGCGCTGCCGAGGCGGCCGCGCGGCTGGCCCGGCTCGATGCACTTTACCAGAACAGGGTGTCGGCGGCGGCGTTGCGCCTGGCGCGCGGGAGTGATCCACGATGAATCGATTGATGATGGCGGGCGCTATCCTGGCCGCAACCGTTGGCTGCTCCCGCGGTGACAAGGCAGCCGCCCTGCGGTCCGACGGACCGGTCAAGCTGCTCGTGGCCGCGGCGGTCGGTGGGGGAAGTGGAGCGGTCTATCAGGCGGCTGGCACGGTGCGGGCGCTCCACCGGGCCGAGTTGGCGACCCGGATCATGGCCCGGATCGAGTCGATCCGGGTTCGGATCGGCGATCGGGTCAAGGCCGGGCAATTGCTGGCGTCGTTCGAAAAGAGCGGAATCGTCGCCGAAGGATCGCAGGCCGCCGCCGGTCTCGACCTCGCCACCACCAACCTCCGCCGGATGGAGCGGCTCTACGCCGACAGTGCCATTCCGGTCGCCCAACTGGAACAGGCGCAGGCCGGGTTTGCGCAGGCGAAGGGCCACGCCGATGCCGCCGGCTCGGAGCTGTCCTACGCCTCCCTAGTGGCACCGTTCGACGGAAGCGTCACCGCCAGGAACGCCGAACCAGGCGATCTCGCGGCGCCCGGCCGGCCGATTCTGGTGATCGAAGACGCGGGGATTCGGGAAATCGTGGTCGGCGTTCCCGAAGTCGTGGCGGCGGCGATCAGGCCGCGCCAGAGGGTCGCGGTGCGGGTTGGTGCCGAGGGGACCCTGATCACGGCGGAAGTGACGGTGGTGGTGCCCTCGGCGGATCCGATGAGCCGGACGGTTGAGGTTCGCCTGGTCTCCCGCGAGCCGCTGATGGCGAATGTCGCCGCAGTGGCCGAGTTCCCGGTGGACGGCCGCGTTCCCGGCGAGCTTGCGATCCCGGCCGCGGCGGTCGTCGTCCGCGGCGAATTGGCGGGTGTCTATCTGTTCGAGCCGGACTCCACCGTTCGCCTGCGCTGGATCCGGCTGGGCCGGGCTCGCGGGGGATCGGTCGATGTCCTGAGTGGCCTGGAGCGCGGTGATCGGGTAGTGGCGGACGCGCGAGAGGGCGCGGATGGGATGCGGGCTCGTCCCGCGGGTGGAGCGAGATGAAAACCGGGATTTCCGGTCGGGTGGCCGCGGCATTTCTCAACAGCAAGCTCACGCCGCTGCTGATCGTGGGGTCACTGGTGGCCGGCCTCGGAGGCGTGCTGACGACGCCTCGCGAAGAGGAACCCCAGATCAGCGTGCCGATGATCGACGTTTTTCTCGCGGCGCCGGGTTCGGCCGCCGTGGAGGTGGAGCGTCGGGTGGTCGAGCCGGTGGAGCGGCGGCTCTGGGAGATTCCCGGGGTGGAGCATCTCTATAGCACGATCGGCCCGGATGGGGGGATGATCACGGTCCGCTTCGCCGTCGGGGATGATCCCCAGGTCAGCGTGGTCAAGGTGTTCGCGAAGCTGTCCGGTACGCCGGCCCTGGTCAAACTCCACACGATCGACGAAGTCCCGGTTCTCACGCTCACGCTCCACGGCGCGGGCTACGATCCTTTCCAGCTCCGCCGGATTGCGGCGGAGCTGCGCAACGAGATTCAGCGAATCGACAATGTGGCCCAGGTCGAGGTGTTCGGCGGGTCTCCCCGGGTCGTGCTGGTCGAGCCCGACGCCGCACGGCTGGCCGCGTACGGGCTCACCGTCGACGGCCTCGTCCAGGCGTTAGGCGGCGCCAACGCGCTGCTCCCGGCCGGGACCGTGGTGGCGGCCAATCGGGCCCTGCCGGTTCGGGCCGGCGGCGTGCTCGGCGATCCGGACCAGGTCGGCCGGGTGGTGGTCGGAGTGCGGGACGGGCGGACGATCCGGCTCGGCGACGTGGCGAGAGTGACGGACGGTCCGGCCGAGCCGGCGTGGTATGTGAGTCACCTCGCCGCCGGAGCAGCCGCCGAACCGGCCGTCACGGTGTCGATCGCCAAACGGCCCGGCATCAACGCGGCCACCCTGGCGGATGCGGTGCTCCAGCGGGTCGCGACGCTGCGAGGCGCCGTGGTGCCCCGCGACCTCGCGGTCACCATCACCCGCAACTACGGGGAGACGGCGAACGAGAAGGCGCAGGAACTGCTGTCGCACATCATCGTCGCCACCGTTGGCGTGGCGCTTCTGGTGTGGCTCGCCCTGAGCTGGCGCGAAGCGCTGGTCGTTCTGGTGGCGGTGCCCGTCACCCTGGCCCTCACGCTCCTCGTCTATCGCCTGCTCGGCTACACCCTGAACCGGATCACCCTCTTCGCCCTGGTGTTCGCGATCGGGATCCTGGTCGATGATGCCATCGTCGTGGTCGAGAACATCGCGCGCCACATCGGGATGCGGCGGCGGACCGCAGCGGCGGCTGCCATCGAGGGGGTGGACGAAGTCGGCAATCCGACGATTCTCGCCACCTTCACCGTCATCGCGGCCATCCTGCCGATGGCGTTCGTCTCCGGCTTGATGGGGCCGTACATGCGCCCGATTCCAGTGGGCGCCTCGATGGCGATGCTGTTCTCGCTCGGGGTGGCGTTCATCGTGACGCCGTACCTCGCACTTCGGCTGGTGAAGCACACGGGCCCTCCGGCCGACGATGCCGATGGAGCCGAACGCCACCGGGACTCGATGGTCGGGCGCCGGTACCGGGCCCTGCTGGAACGGTTGCTCGACCGGCGGGGCGAACGCTGGATGGTCTACGGGGTCGTTGTGGTACTGCTGGCCGGATCGGCCGGGCTGATTCGGCTCGGCGCCGTCACGGTCAAGATGCTCCCGTTCGACAACAAGAACGAGTTCCAGGTCGTGCTGGACTTTCCCGAAGGGACGACGCTCGAGACCAGTTCGCGGGCCGCCCATGAGATTGCCGAGGCGCTCGTCGGCGAGGCCGATGTTCGCGATATCCAAGTGTACGCCGGTACCGCCGCTCCGTTCAACTTCAACGGCCTCGTCCGCCACTATTTCCTGCGCCAGGGCCCCGACGTCGCCGACCTTCAGGTCAACCTGGCGCCCAAGGATCGACGCTCCGCTCAGTCCCACGGAATCGCCGTTCGGCTTCGGCCCCGGGTCGTCGCCATCGCCGCACGGTACGGGGCTCGAGCCAAGGTCGCGGAGATCCCGCCGGGGCCGCCGGTCCTCTCGACCCTGACGGCGGAGGTCTTCGGACCCGACGAGGCGACCCGGGTCCGGGTCGCAGGCTCGGTCCGGGCCGCGTTCGACTCCACCGACGGCATCGTGGACAGTGACTGGACGCTGGCCGACTCCGCCTCGGAGTTACAGGTGAGCGTGCGGCCCGATGTGGCCATCCATGCCGGTCTGGCGACGGTGGACGTCGCGCAGGCGATGCGGGCCATCGGCGGGATCGATGCGGGAGTCCTCCACGATCCCCGCGCCGCGGAAGCCGTTCCCATCGTCGTGCGACTCGCGACGACCGACCGGCATTCATCGAGCGCCTTGCTCAGTCTCCCGGTGCCGAGCCGCATCGGTGGGGTCGTGCCGGTCGGGTCCGTGGCGGTGGTCGATTCGCTGCCTCGGCCCGGCCTCCGGTTTCGCAAAGACATGAAACCGGTGGTCTATGTCACGGCGGATGTCGCGGGGTCGATCGAGGCTCCGGTGTACGCCATGCTTCGGGTCGATCCGGTCCTTGCCCGCGCGGGTATCGCGACCACTTGGCGGGGCCCGGCGCCCACCACCGAGCAGGCTTCAGTGAACTGGGACGGTGAGTGGCGGATCACCTATGAGGTGTTCCGGGATCTCGGGATTGCCTTCGCCGCGGTGCTGGTGCTGATCTACTTCCTCGTCGTCGCCTGGTTCCAGTCGTTCGTCACGCCCCTGGTCATCATGGCGCCGATCCCGCTCACCCTGATCGGGATTCTTCCGGGCCATGCGATGGCCGGCGCCTTCTTCACGGCGACCTCGATGATCGGGATGATTGCGCTGGCCGGGATCATCGTTCGCAATTCGATCCTGCTGGTTGACTTCGCCGAGTTGGCGCGGGAGCGTGGCGGCACCGTTCGAGACGCGGTGATCGAGGCCGGGATGATTCGGGCCCGGCCGATCGTCCTGACGGCCCTCGCCGTCGTCATTGGCGGCGCGGTGATGGTGACGGACCCGATCTTCCAGGGGCTCGGAATTGCCCTGATGGCGGGGGCCGTGGTGGCCACCGCACTGACGCTGGTTCTGATTCCGCTCCTCTACGGGGAGGTCGCACGATCGAGGTAGTGGCGTCTGCCGCTGAAGCACTGGTCTGATATCGCAAGAAGGTTCGTCGGGCTGAACCTGGTCCAGTCGGCGTTCACCCACTGGTGCCTGGCGGAGAAGATTCTGAGCCGGCTCGGCCTCGTTGGTCCGGCCGCCAGTTAGGATCGGTACCCGGCGGGTAAGCCTTGGTGCCGAAATGGGATGAATTCGGAAGGACCCCGTTTGTTGGCAGGTTCCGCCAAGTTGACTGGTGGCCGGAGCGCCAGCGGCCAATTCCCTGGGGTCCCGCCGGGGTCGGCGACCGCAAAAACGCCGGATTGCCGCCGTTGACACTTGAGCTAAGTCAAAGTATCATAAGGGTCTGTCGATTTCTGCGGCCAGTTCGCTGGCGTAGCTCAATTGGTAGAGCAGCTGATTTGTAATCAGCAGGCTAAGGGTTCGAGTCCCTTCGTCAGCTTCACCGAGACGCAGGACGATCATCATCCCAACCCACCCCGGGCAACGACGGGGCGGGTTTCGGTTCGGGGTGACGCGGTTCGTTAGGCGCGGTGGGGTGGCCGAGTGGCTAATGGCAGCAGACTGTAAATCTGCCGGGCTTTGCTCTACGTAGGTTCGAATCCTACCCCCACCATTGCTGGAGTGGCGGTGTAGTTCGAAGGGCGGTGCGGGGCCTAGGCGGGTGTAGCTCAGTTGGTAGAGCATCAGCCTTCCAAGCTGAGGGTCGCGGGTTCGAGTCCCGTCGCCCGCTTGCGGTTGCGGTAACTCGGGCGGGGCAGATGCCCGCCCTTACAGAGGGTGAAGTTGCTCGCGTAGCTCAGTTGGTAGAGCACATCCTTGGTAAGGATGAGGTCACCGGTTCGATCCCGGTCGCGAGCTTCAGGGGCGCGGGACGTGTGAGGGACCTGTAAGGGCGAGCGTGCGCTCGCCCTCTGGACGGCTGAACAGCGGAGACGGGGAATCATGGCCAAGGTGAAATTTGAGCGGACCAAGCCGCATGTGAACGTGGGCACGATCGGGCATGTCGACCACGGGAAGACGACGACGACGGCGGCGTTG
>JAYUZK010000093.1:0-6503 GCA_043751835.1 Gemmatimonadota bacterium
CATACCCTGGGCTGGCCGGTCCCGCGGGATGCGTTCGGCGGGACCTTCATGTACCCGATGGGGCCGGAGCAGGTTGCGGTCGGCATCGTGGTGGGGCTCGATGCCCGGGACGCGTCGCTCGACGTCCACGAACTGCTCCAGCGGACCAAGCTTCATCCGTTGTTCCGCCAGGTGCTCGAGGGCGGGACGCTGGTGGAGTGGGGCGCCAAGACCATTCCGGAAGGCGGTTACTACGCCCTGCCGGACCGGTTCTCCGGCGACGGGCTCATCATGGCCGGTGACTGCCTCGGCACGGTCGAGGTGGCGAGCCTCAAGGGGATCCACTACGCGATGCAGTCTGGGATGTACGCGGCCCGGGCGATCTTCGCGGCGCTGAAGGCCGGCGATACCGGCGCGGCAAAGCTCAAGGCGTACGACACCATGCTCCGGGATAGCTATGTCGTGGCCGATCTCCGGAAGCGGCGCAACATGCGGCTCGCCTTCAAACAGGGGTTCTACCTCGGCGGGGTGAAGAGCGTCCTGATGACAGTGACCGGTGGCGCGTTTCCGGGCGGTCAGATCCACAGCGAATCCGACGCCGAGGAAGAGCGCGAGGTGCGGCCGGCCCAGCCGTTCGTGCCGGACAACACCCTTACCTTCAGCAAAGTGGACGCGGTCTTCAAGTCGGGGAACGCGACCCGTGACACGATTCCCTCCCACCTCGTGGTCGGCAAGGACATTCCGGCCGAGGTGGCCGACTTCTACAGCCACGTCTGCCCGGCGGGTGTCTACGAGCGGGTGGGCGATGAGCTCCGCGTCAACCCGCCCAACTGCGTCGACTGCAAAGCAACCGACGTGGTGGGCCCGCGGTGGACGCCGCGCGAAGGTGGCAGCGGCCCGAAGTACCGGGTGATGTAGGCCGGTGGTCACTCGACGGCCGAGCGGGACGGTCGCGGCACCGGAGCCCCGACGCTGTATCGCCGGTTCCGCCGTTTCTGGGGACCGCCCGACGAGTTCCTGGTGGACGCGGGCAAGGCCGGCGAACTGGTCATCGCCCGGATCCGGCTCGCCATCACGCTGCTGTTGCTGCTCATCCCGCTCGGCAATCTCGCGTTTGCAGCCCCCGGGGAGCGCGAGACCCACCTGACTGGGCTTCTGGTCACCGTGTTCGCCGTCGGGATCGCGACACTGATCACCCCGGTGGGCGTGGCGATGATCGACGTCGACCACTCCAAGCGGTTCAATGACACCTACGGCCACGCTGTGGGCGACCGGGCCCTTCGCGCCGTGGCCCGGGCCCTCCAGCGCGCGATCCGGCGGAGCGATCTCGTCGCGCGGTACGGCGGCAAGGAGTTCATTGCCGTGTTCCGGGAGACCGGGGCGGAACAGGCGCTCGAACGGGTCGAGGCGATCCGGTGATCGATCGAAGGGGAGCCGCTGATGGTGGCCCGGACCTCCGGGGCGGCCCGGGTGACGGTCAGCGCCGGCGTGGCGAGCTGGCCTGAGGATGGTCTGACCGCCGAGGATCTGATCGGGCGGATGCCCGGATGTTCGAGGCGAAGAACGCGGGGCGCAACCGGGTGGTTGGGCCGCGGTCGTGAACCTCGAGCCGATGCAGTTGGCCGGTTATCTCGCCCGGATCGGGATCACCGAGAGCCGTCGGCCCACGCTCGACTGGCTCCGGCGCCGGCCTAGCCGGCCACCTGTCTGGCGAGGCGGACGTAGACCTCCACGCCCCGCAACAGATCCGCCTTGGCAATCCGCTCCTCCGCCGTGTGGGCCACCTTGATCGTACCGGGGCCGATCTGATAGCCGGTACCCCACTCGCTCAGGTGAGCAAGGTCGGAGGCGAACTTGACGGTGGTCGTGTCCCAGCCTGGGAGGGACGGGCTTCGAACGTGCCCGAACTGGAATTTCCTCGTGACCGTGACCTCGGGCCCGGCGGCGCGGCGCACCGCCGCCTCGAGTGGCCCGGTGTCGGTCACGGTCCGGTACATCAGCGTCGCCTCGGCCGACGCGGGAATGACGTTGGCCGCGACCCCTCCGGCGATCTGACCGATGTTCAGGGTGGTGTCGCCTAACAGGGGATCACTCGGCAGCGGGAGGGCCTGGATGCGGGCGAGCGCACCCAGCAGTGCGTCGATGGCGGACCGCCCTTCCTCCGGATAGGCGGAGTGGGCGGCCTTGCCGGCGGCGGCGAGCGCAAAGGTGATGGCACCCTTCTGGCCGATCGAGAGTTTGTTCTCGGTCGGCTCCCCGTTGATGAGGAACCGGCCCTTGGGGTTCAGCCGATGTGCCAGCATCGCGCCCTCGCCGCCGGTCTCCTCTCCAACCACGAATAGCAGCCCGATCCGATCGTCGCCGGCCTCGTGCAACTGCTCGGCGGCGGCCACCATCGCGGCGGCGACGCCCTTGGCATCGCAGGTGCCGCGGCCGTGGAGCCACTCGTCGTCCTCGCGGAACGGCAGGTCGGGCGGGACTACGTCGAGGTGGGTGGAGAAGACCACGGTTGGCGCCCCGCGAGTGGCGTAGATCAGGTCGCGGCCCGGTTCGACCGGGAGTCGTTCGATCCGGTAGCCGAGCCGGTGGAGCAGCGCGGCCATGAAGTCCACGACTGGCCCTTCCTGGCCGGTCGGCGAGGGAATCCGGACCAGGTCGCGGGTCAGGGCGATCGGATCGATCATTGGCGCGGGGCCGCCTTCAGTTTGACGATCGAGAGTACGACCGAGAGTACCAGTACCGAGCTGATCACCGCGAGGGAGAGCCCGATCGAGAGATGGATCCAGTAGCTCGCCACCATCTTGAGGCCCACGAAGGCGAGGATCACCGCGACGCCTGGTTTGAGGTACATGAACCGGGTCATCAGATCGGCCAGGACGAAGAAGAGCGCCCGGAGCCCGAGAATGGCGAGCACGTTCGAGCTGAACACGATGAAGATGTCCCGGGTCACCGCGAAGATGGCGGGTACGCTGTCGATCGCGAAGACCACGTCGGTCCAGTTGACGATGACGACGACGAGCAGGAGCGGGGTCGCGAGCCAGCCGGCGCGGCTTTTCACGAAGAAGCGGTCGCCCTCGAACGCGCCGGTCATCGGGACCAGCCGGCGGGTCAGCCGGACCAGCGGATTCCGCTCGGGCTCGAGGCGAACGTCGTCGTCCCGATACATCCGGATCGCGGTATAGAGGAGCAGCGCCCCGAGGAGGTAGATCACCCACTCGAACCGCCCGATCACGGCGGCTCCAGTGGTGATCATCAAGCCACGGAGCACCATGGCGCCGAAGATGCCCCAGCTCAGAACCCGGCGTTGGGCACTCGCGGGCACCGCGAAGTACTCGAAGATGAGGAGGAAGACGAAGAGATTGTCGACGCTCAAGGTGAGCTCGATCAAGTACCCGGCGTAGAATTCGAGCGCCGATTTGCTGCCGGCCTGCCACAGCACGGCGAGCCCGAAGAGCAGGGCCGTCGCGACCACGACCGCGCTCCACCGGGCGGCCTGCCTGATCGACAGCGTCTGCCGCGCGACGAACGCCAGGTCCGCCGCCATCACGGTGGTCACGACACCGCCGAATATCAGCCAGAGCGGCTGGATCGCCGTCAAACCATGAACCTCCCGTAGCAGCCAACTGAATCATGGCGGCATGTTGCGCAAGAAAAAAGCGGCGCCTTCGCCCTGCCGCCCATCCGGGTAGCCTCGACCAAGTGCGCACAGGTGGTCAGCCGTGTAATGCCGAGTCCAATTCTCCCGATTCCAGGGGCCGGTTGATTTCTGACGGATGTTCTCCTAACTACTCCACGGTCGGTTCGTGGGGCACTGAACGTGGAGGGAGGCAGGCCATGCGGGAACAGGATCGGGATGCGCTGGCGACGATCGCGCTGGTGGCGGCGTTTTCGGACGGACACCGGGGCCCGGAGGAAGTCGAGCAGCTGAAGCGGATCGCTCGGGACATCGGGGGTGGCGACTACGACACCCTCGCCCGGAAGGTCCTGAGCGGGCAGGCCAGTCTCCCGGCGGTGGTGGCGTCTCTTTCCGACGACGATGCCCGGGCCCGGGCCTACGAACTCGCGCTCTGCGTGGTGAATGCCGACGGCCAAGCGAACGAGCGGGAGAAGGCGTTCCTGGACGAACTGCGAGCGGCGCTCAAGCTCGATCCGGCCATCACGGCGGCGGCCGACTTGGCAGCCTCGGGGATCGCGGCGGCCACGGCGGCGACGCCCGAGGTGACCGTGGTCGCGGCGGCTTCGAGTCCGGCGGCGCAGGATGACGCCATTCTCAAGACCGCGATGCTCACGGCGGCGCTCGAGTTGTTGCCGCAGAATCTGGCCACCCTGGCGATCGTGCCGCTGCAGCTTCGGATGGTGTATCAGATCGGCAAGGATCACGGCCAGACACTCGACATGAATCAGGTCAAGGATCTGGCCGGCGTGATGGGAATCGGCGCCGCGGGTCAGGTGATGGAGGGGGTCGCCCGGAAGGTGCTGGGCGGGCTCGCGTCGGGCATTCTGGGCCGGATGCTGGGCGGGGTGGCCGGGGGCGTTGCGGGGGCGGCGGCCGGGGTCACCCTGACCTTCGCCACGACCTACGCGTTAGGCCACGCGGCGCGGCAGTACTACGCCCAGGGCCGGCAGATTTCGGGGGATGACCTGCGGGCGCTGTTCGCGAAACTCCGGGACGACGCCAAGGGGATCTATCCCCGGGTCGAGTCGGAGATTCGGGCCCAGGCCCAGCACCTCAACCTCCAGGATGTGGTGGCCCGGATCCGGGGCTAGCCGAGGGCTAGCCGCGATCACCACGGCCACCGCAAGGCCGTCATACCCTTTGCCGCCGACGGTCTGCACCACCGTGGCGCTCAAGCGCAGGTCGGCCGCCACGATCAAACCACCTTCGTGCCCGGAGGACAGGAACAGACCCGGGCCGGGCCCGGTTGCGCAGTTCGACTCGGAGGGCGCACCTTTCCGGGCCCCACCGTCCCCCCGGCAACCAAGGTCCCCGAGATGCGCCTCCAACCAGTCGACTGGATCATCGTCCTGGCGTCGCTGCTGGTTTGTTTCGTGCCCGCCCTGTTCTTCGGCAAGCGGGCCGGCAAGAGCACCGCGGAGTTCTTCGCGTCCGGGCGTTCGGTTCCCTGGTGGCTGGCCGGTCTGTCGATGGTGGCCACCACCTTCAGCAGCGATACCCCGAACTGGGTCACCCAGCAGGTCCGCCAGTTCGGGGTGACGGGCAATTGGCAGTGGTGGGCGTTCGTGCTGACGGGCGTGTCGACGGTCTTCTACTTTGCCCGGCTGTGGCGCCGATCCGGCGTGATGACCGACCTCGAATTCTACGAGCTTCGGTATTCGGGGAAGGCCGCATCGGTGGTGCGCGGGTTCCGAGCCGTCTACCTCGGTCTGTTCTTCAACTGCTTCATCATGGGGACGGTGACGCTGGCAGCCTGCAAGATCGCCAACATTCTCTTCGGCCTCTCTCCCTGGCAGACCATCGTCGTCTGCGGCGCGCTCAATGTGGTCTTCGCGGCCCACTCGGGCCTCTGGGGTGTCCTCGTCATCGACATGGTCCAGTTCTTCATCAAGATGACCGCGGTGATCGCCGCGGCGATCTTCAGTCTGAAGGAGGTGGCGCGGCGCACCGGGGTCGGTGAGGGAGCGTGGGACGGGCTCCGAAAGCTGGTCAGCACGCTTGGGGGCCAGCAAGTGGCGATGGTGAACGGGAGCCCGGTGGTCTCGCCGATCGACGGCCGCGGGCAGCCGATCCTGGACATCCTCCCCAACTTCACGATGAGCGAACTGGCCCTCATGATCTTCATCCTGCCGATCGCGGTCAGCTGGTGGGCCAACTGGTATCCGGGGGCCGAGCCGGGCGGCGGGAGTTACATCGCCCAGCGGATGCTGGCGTCGAAGTCCGAGAAGGATTCGCTGGGCGGGACCCTGTTCTTCAACCTCGCCCACTATGTGCTGCGGCCGTGGCCGTGGATCATCACCGCCCTCTGCTCGATCATCATTTATCCCGAGCTCAAGGACATCCAGGCGGCGTTCCCGGGGGCCGACCCGACCCTGATCGGGCATGACAGCGCGTTTCCCGCGATGCTCAAGTTCCTGCCGGTGGGGTTCGTCGGCCTGATGGTGGGCGGGCTGATCGCCGCCAACTCGTCCACCATTCTGACCCATCTCAACTGGGGCTCCTCGTATCTCGTCCACGATCTTTATCGCCGGTTCCTGAAGCCGAGCGAAACCGAGCGGCACTATGTCAACGTTGGCCGGGTCTGCACCTTGGGGCTGTACGTGGTCGCCGCCCTGCTGAGCCGCTTGCTGACCTCGGCCCAGGATGCCTTCGAGATTCTGATTTCGATCGGCGCCGGCACCGGTCTCATCTACCTGCTGCGGTGGTTCTGGTGGCGGATCAGCGCCTGGTGCGAGGTGGCCGCGATGGTCAGTTCGTTCACCATTTCCGTGGTGTTCTTCGTGATGAAGAAGACCGGGCACCCGCTCCCGTTTGCCACCACGGTGCTCTTCTCGGTCGCGTTCACCAC
>JAYUZK010000094.1:0-8270 GCA_043751835.1 Gemmatimonadota bacterium
CTCGTAGCTCGGTTTCCTGACGGTGCCACCGAGGTAGCCGGACACCACGCCGTCCACACCGGCCAGATCCTGGAACACGGCCTCGACGCACCAGAAACATCCGCTCGCCAGGGTGGCTTTTTCGATCGGCATTCTAGCTTTCATCGCTTTCGTACTGGTCCTTGAGCCGGGCCACGACGGCGGGGTCGGCCAGCGTGGTGGTGTCGCCTAACGTCCGTCCCTCGGCGATGTCCTTGAGGAGCCGGCGCATGATCTTGCCGCTCCGGGTCTTCGGCACGTCGGCCACGAAGAAGATGTCGTCCGGCTTGGCGATGGCGCCGATTTTCCGGCTCACATGATCCTTGAGATCGTCCTTGAGCTGGGCGGTGGCCTGGTGGGCATCCTTGAGAATCACGAACGCGGCGAGTGCCTGGCCCTTGAGCTCGTGCGCCTTGCCCACCACCGCGGCCTCCGCCACGGCCGGGTGATCGACCAACGCGCTTTCGACCTCCATCGTTCCAATCCGGTGGCCGGCCACATTGAGGACGTCGTCCACCCGGCCGAGGATCCACCAGTACCCGTCCTCGTCCAGCTTGGCACCGTCGCCGGCGAAGTACCGCCCCGGGAATCGGCTCCAGTAGGTCTCCTGATAGCGGGCGTCGTCGCCGTAGATGGTCCGGAGCATCGACGGCCACGGTTCGGTCAAGGCCAGGAATCCGCCGCCCTTCGGGATCGCCACGCCTTTCGCGTCGAGCAGCTCGGCCGAGACGCCGGGGAGGGTGGTGGTGGCGGATCCGGGTTTGGTGGTGGTAACCCCCGGAAGCGGCGAGATCATGATGGCGCCCGTCTCCGTTTGCCACCACGTGTCGACGATCGGGCAGCGGCTGGCGCCGATATGGGTGTGGTACCAGATCCAGGCCTCGGGATTGATCGGCTCGCCGACCGAGCCCAGCAGCCGGATGGTGGAGAGATCGTGGCGGGCCGGATGCTCGGTGCCCCATTTCATGAAGGCGCGGATCGCGGTCGGGGCAGTGTAGAAGACGGAGACGCCGTATCGGGCCGAGATCTCCCAGATCCGGTCTCGGCTGGGCCAGTCGGGGGCGCCCTCGTACATCACCACCGTGGCGCCATTGGCGAGCGGCCCATAGACCACGTAGGAGTGGCCCGTCACCCAGCCGATATCGGCGGTGCACCAGAATACGTCCTCGTCCTTGAGGTCGAACACCCAGCGGGTGGTGGCGGCCACCTGGGTCAGGTAGCCGCCGGTGGTGTGGACGATGCCCTTCGGTTTTCCCGTGGTGCCCGAAGTATAGAGAATGAAGAGCAGATCCTCCGAGTCCATCGGTTCGGGTTCACACCGGGGCGCGGCGGCGCGGAGCAGGTCGTGCCACCAGAAGTCCCGGCCCGGTTTCATCGTCGCGCCGGCTTCGGCGGAGGCGGTGCCGGCCAGCCGCTGGACCACCACCACCGTCTTGACCGAGGGGCACTCGGCCACCGCCTGGTCGGCATAGCGCTTGAGCGGGACGATCTGGCCCCGCCGGTAGCCGCCATCGGTGGTGATCACCGCCACCGCCTGGGCATCGGTAATCCGGTCGCGCAGTGATTCCGACGAGAAGCCGCCGAAGACCACCGAGTGCACCGCGCCGATCCTGGTGCAGGCCAGCATCGCGATGGCGGCTTCCGGGATCATCGGCATGTAGATCGCCACCCGATCGCCCTTCCGGATGCCGCGGTCCTTGAGCGCGTTGGCGGCCCGGTTCACCTCGCGCGCCAGATCCCAGTAGGTCAGGACTCGCCGGTCGCCCGGTTCGCCTTCCCAGATCAGCGCGGCCTTGTTGCGGCGCGCGCCGGTGAGATGCCGATCGAGGCAGTTCGCGGACACGTTGAGTGTCCCGCCGAGAAACCACTTCGCGTGGGGGGACTTCCACTCGAGCGTGGTATGCCAGGGCGACATCCAGTCCAGCCGCCGCGCCTGCTCGGCCCAGAATTCGAGTCGGTCCGCCCGGGCGGACTGGTACAGGTCGGGCCCGGCGTTGGCCGCGGCGGCGAAGGCGGCGCTCGGCGGGAACCGGCGCCGTTCGTCGAGAAGGGTGGCGAGCTGGTCGGACATTGGTCTCGTTCGGCGTTCGGGGTGAAACGGCTGGCCAAAGTCTACCGCGGCACGCGCGGCTATGGCAAACCGGAGGCTGCAGAAAGTTGCTGCGCGAGTGCAGGCTATGGTCGCAAAATGATCCTTCAAGTCAATGGTGTATCGTCGGTTGCAATCCAAGAAAGTCCGAGCGGAGTGCCATGTTGTGTCGGTGCGATGGATCGAACCGCCCTGTGGTAACTCCTTCGAATCGTAGTGCTTACCATACGGAGTGGTGGATGGCACCCGACTCGCCATTTCATTGGCGACGATTGCCTGGGGATTCGACTCGATGTCCGCGATTGCAGCAAACACTCGTGTGGTTCATGTGCCCGAGGTCCTCGGGCTCGATACCCGCGGCGCGTTTCGCGACGGCGCCGCCGAGGTCTTGAGCCAGCTGCCCGAGGGCGACGGGGTGCTGCTGATCGATTTTGCCGGCACCCGCCGAATCGACTCGGCCGGGCTCGGGGCGCTGATGCTGGTGCAGCGGAAAGCCGCCGAACGGCAGCAGCGAGTCGTGCTTCGTCATCTCCGGGACGAGTTCCGGTTTCTGCTGGTGCTCACCAAGCTCGACGATCTCTTCGAGATCGAAGCAAGGGACTAACCATCGGACTATATTGGGCGGCATCGCTTGATGCCTTCGTCGCCCAATGCCTCCCACCATCACCTCCTCGCGATCGATGACGTGTCGCGGCGCTTTGGCACGCGTACGGTCGTCAACCGGATCACCCTGACGGTCGATCCCGGTGAGGTTCACCTGATCGTCGGGCCGAACGGCTCGGGCAAATCGACCCTGGCACGGCTCAGCGTCGGGCTGCTCCGTCCCCACCGGGGGCAGGTTCGGATCGGCGGACTCGATCCGCGCGGCGTGGAGGCGGCCCGGGCCCGGCTCGGCTACCTCGGTCACGAGTCCCAGTTGTACGACGATCTCTCGCCGCTCGAGAATCTCCGGTTCGCCGCCCGGCTCCACGGGGTCGACGATCCCGACCGGGCGGCCCGGGCGGCCCTCGACCTGGTCGGGGTGGCGCCCGATCGCCCGATCGCGGTTCGTCGGCTTTCGCGGGGCTACATCCAGCGGGTCGCGCTGGCCCGGAGCCTGGTCCACCGGCCCGCCCTGCTGGTCTGGGACGAGCCGCTCACCGGTCTCGATGCCGGGACGGTCAGCCGGGTGATCGACCTGATCTCGACCGAGCAGCGACGCGGCACCGCCGTGATCTTGATTTCTCACGATCTGCCCGAGTTGTGGCGCCTGCCCGCCCAGGTTCATGTGATTCGCGAGGGTGAGTTGGTCCATAGCGCCGACACCTCGCTTGATCTCGGCCAATTTCGTGACCGCCATGGAGCGCTGATGTCATGACGACGCTCCGGGCGACCCTCACGATCGCGGCCAAGGACATTCGGGTCGAGCTGGCCAGCCGGACCGCGATCGCCACGGCCGTCACCTTCGCCATTCTGGTGCTGGTGATCTTCAACTTCGCGCGCGACCCGGCCGAGGTGCGTCTCGAGGTACTGGCGCCGAGCGTGTTGTGGGTGACCTCGGCCTTCGCCGGCGTGGTGACGCTCAACCGGAGTTTTGCGATGGAGCGGGAGCGCGGAGCGATGGACGGTCTTCTCCTCGCGCCGGTGAGTCGGAGCGCGATTTACTTCGGCAAGTACCTCGCCAACCTGGCCTTCGTGCTGGTCGTGAACGCGGTGCTGCTCCCGCTCTTCATCTTGTTCTTCAACGTGAACCTGACCAGTGCCTTGGGCTGGATCGGGCTGCTGCTGGCGCTGGCGGCGGCCGGCTATGTGGCGGTCGGCACCCTCCTCGCGGCCATGACGGTGCGGACCCGGTTTGCCGAGCTGATGCTCCCGGTCCTGCTGCTGTCCTTCCTGGTGCCGCCGGTGCTGGTCGGGGTCCAGGCCACCACCCGCTTGCTGGGGGGCCGCCCCTTGGGCGAGATTATTGGGTGGGTCCGGTTTCTGGTCGTGTACGACATCGTGTTCCTGGTTCTTGGCTGGTTGCTCTTTCCCTCGACAATGGACGAATGACGACATCCAGCGCAAACTCGGTCATCCGCCGGGGCGCGGTCATCACGGGGCTCGCGCTGGCCGCGCTGGTCGGCGTGTACGTGATGGCCCTCGCCGCCACCCCGGCGGAGCGGTGGCAGGGCCTGGCGCAGAAGATTCTCTATATTCACGCCCCGGCCGCTTGGGCCTCGCTGATGTCGTTCTCGATCGTCGGGATCACCAGCGTGGGATACCTGCTCCTCAAGGACCGCCGGCTCGATACCTTCTCCGAGGCCTCGGCGGAGGTTGGCCTGGCGTTCGGCGCGGTGATGCTCTCTACCGGTCCGATGTGGGCCCGGCCGGTGTGGGGCACCTGGTGGCAGTGGGAACCGAGGCTCACGCTGACCTTGATGCTGGTGCTGCTGTTCGTGGGATACCGGGCGCTTCGGACCGCCATCGACGACCCGGACGAGCGGGCCCGTTTCAGCGCGGTGATCGGGATCATGGCTCTGGTCCTGGTGCCGTTCGTCCACCTCTCGGTGTACCTCTTCCGTACCATCCACCCTCAGCCCGTGGTGCTCAAGCCAAGCGCGCCGACCCTGCCGTGGGAGATGCTTCGCACCCTGCTGGTGTCGATGGTCGTGTACACGCTGCTCTACGTCGGGTTCGTGACCGTGCGGTACGGGATCGGCCGGCGGCGGGAGGAACAGGCGGTATGAACGAGACTCCGGATACCAGCGCCTATATGGTGGCGGCCTATGTGGTCACCGCCACGATCATCCTCGCCTACGCCCTCAGCCTCTTCGTGCGGGCCCGCGACAAGAGCCGGGACCACTAGTCGGCTCGCTGGAACACCAGCGCGGCGTTGATGCCCCCAAAACCAAACGAGTTGCTCAGGATAAACTCCGGATCGGCCGCCCGGCCCGATCCCGGCGTGTAATCGAGATCGCAGGCTGGGTCGGGCGTCCCGAGGTTGACCGTCGGCGGAATCCACTTGCGGGCGGTGGCGAGAGCGCAGATCGCCGCCTCGATTGCCCCGCTCGCGCCTAACGCGTGGCCGTAGTACCCCTTGGTCCCGCTGATCGGGACCCGGCCGGCCCGATCTCCGAAAACAGTCTTGATCGCCACCGTCTCGGTTGGGTCGTTGAGCGGCGTGGACGAGCCGTGGGCGTTGATGTAGCCCACGTCCTCCGGTTTGATCCCGGCCGAGGCGAGCGCCATGGCCATGGCCCGCGCGGCCTGGCGGCCCCCCGGCAGCGGCGCCGCCATGTGGTGGGCGTCGTTGGTGAGGCCGAATCCCGCCACCTCGGCGTAGATCCGGGCGCCCCGGGCGACCGCCCGGTCCCGCGCCTCGAGCACCAGCACCGCCGAGCCCTCGGCCATCACGAAGCCATCCCGGTTGGCGTCGAATGGCCGGCTGGCCGTGCCCGGGTCGTCGTTCCGGGTCGACATCGCCCGGATGATGGCGAAGGCGCCGAACGTGAGGGGCCCGAGCGGGGCCTCGGAGCCCCCGGCGAGCATCAAGTCGGCCTCGCCCCTCTGAATGGTTCGGAACGCTTCACCGACCGCGATGGCGCCCGAGGCGCAGCTCATCCCGTTGGTGAGGTTGGGCCCGTTGAGGCCGAGATCGATGGCGAGATTGCAGCTCGACGCGCCGGCAAAAACCGTGAGGGCGAGCCCGGGATCGACCGCGTGGACCCCGCCGGCGAGGTAGCGCCGGTGCTGATCCTCGGCCATGGTGACGCCGCCTAATGCCGTTCCCATCATCGCCCCGACCCGCTCCCGGTCTTCCTGCCCCAGGACGATGCCCGCGTCCTCGATCGCCATCTTGGCGGCGGCGAGGGCCAGTTGGGAACAGCGGTCCATCCGCTTGGTGCGCTTGGCGCCAAGGAATGTCACGGGGTCGAAATCGTCGACCTGGGCGCCCACGTGAGACCGGAAGGGACTTGGGTCGAACCGGTCGATGATCCGGACCACGGACCGTTCGGCCTTGAGGCCCTGCCACAGGCCTTCGACGCCGCTCCCGATCGGGGTGACGGCGCCGATGCCGGTGATGGCCACTCGTCGAAGGGTCGTCATGCCTTGCGCTCGGCCTTCCGTTTGACTCCGGCCAACGTCCGCCATGCGATACCGTGGACGAAGATCTTCATGATCACGGCGGCGACCAGGGACCGAGCCACCGGCAACCACCCCGGCCCGTCCCAGTCGTGAATCAGGTCAATGTGCACTCCCGCGGGCGCCGGGGACAGACGCCAGATCACGTCCATACCAGTGGTGACCCCCCGGATGTGGCGGTAGCGGACCTCCCGGAGGTCGCGGTCGATCCACATCTCCGAGGTCCACTGGGTTGGCCAATTGAGCGGTCCGAAGGGGCGGTTGGCCGACATCTCGACCACAGTGGCCCCGTCGGCCCGGTGCTCGTGGATCTTGACCCACCGGTAATGCGCCAGAATCTCGGGCCACTGGTCCACCCGTGAGGCGGCGTCGAACACCCGCTCCATCGGGGCCGTCACGTCGATGGTGTCGACGATCCGGTTCATGCCGTGCTCCAGACCGCCACCACGCGAGCCCCGGGATGGGTCGTGACCGAACTCGGAAAGCCACCCTGCCGGAGCAGGTCCGAGAGCTCATGCGACCGGAAGCCCCGGGCCAGTGAGGTGATGCCGTCGATCCGGGTGACCCGGTCGAACCGGAGCAGCCGGGCCCCGATCTCGAACCCCCACTGCGCCAGCCACGATCGTTTGAGGTCGGCGATCACCACGCCGATCCGAGCCACCCGCGACGCCTCGCGGGCGAGTGCCACCACCCCGGCCGGCGCAAAGTGGTGACACACCTGGCTCAACATCACCACGTCGACCGCCCGATCCTTGAGCGGCAGCGCGAAGGCGTCGGCCACGGCGGTGGCGACACCCGACCGGGTGGCGAGCGCGGCGGCAGCGGGATGGACGTCGACCCCTAACGCCTCGACCACCATCCCCCGGGACCGGCCCCATGCCGCCAGCCGACGCGGGATGTCACCGTGGCCGGTCCCGATATCCAGCAGCGTGAGCCGCTCGGGGGTCCGGCCGGCCAAGAGGCGTTTCAAGCCTTCCCGGGCCGCCTGGAACCCGCCGAACCAGGCGTTGGAGCGCGCCAGATGATGGAGCGATTCCCGCACCTGCGCGGGATCGGCCGCCGGATCGTCGAACATTTCGTGCCCGACGACGGACTGGAATTCTGATCTCACTCGAGCGTGTGATACCCGCCGCGATAGTACAGCAGCGGCCGGCCGTCCTGCGACTGGCCGCCCACCACGCGGCCGATGACGATGGCATGGTCCCCGATGTCGAGGTGCTCCTCGCGGACGCACTCGATCGTGCCGACGACGCCGGCCAGCACGATCTCGCCAGATTGGTGCCGGTGGTAACCGATCCCGGCAAACTGGTCGGGCCCTTGCTGTCCGGCGAACCGGCGCGAGAGCGCTTCCTGATTCGCCGCCAGGATATTGATGGTGAATCGGGCGGCCGCCAGGATAACGGGGTGAAAGTCCGACTGCCGGTCCACGTTGACGGATACGAGCGGCGGGTCGAGTGACACCGAGGCGAAACTGTTGGCGGTCATGCCGGCCGGCCGGTCGCCGTCGGCCGCCGTAATCACCACGACGCCGGTGGCGAACCGACCGCACAGTTCGCGGAATCGGGATGCATCGACGCTGCCGGTCATGGTCTACACGACCATCGCCATCAGGAAGCCGGGATTGAGCACCGCCCGGGCCGGCACGATCTCGCCGGTGACGCCAATCAGGGTGTGGCTCATCCCGCGCCGCTCGAGTCGGCCGACCGACCGGTCGAACAGCGCCGGCGCCAGCATCCCGTACCCAATCAGCCGCTCCACGGCCCATTTGCCGGCGAAGGTCCGCCGCCGGAGGATCCGGTACCGGTCGAGCTGCCACGCCGTCGGCGCCGCCGAGGCTCCCAGGGCGGCGGCGACCACGGGCGCGGCCATTTCGGCTTCACGGAGTGCGGTGCAGACGCCCTCCCCGGTGAAGGGGTCGAAAAACCCGGCGGCATCGCCGATCAGCAGCGCACCGTCGGCCACCAGCCGCCGAGACCGGGTCGCGAACGGGCCGCTGGTCAGTACGGGCCTGGCAATCCGATCGGGCCTGACGCGGTCCCGCACCGCGGGGAACCGCTCG
>JAYUZK010000095.1:0-10346 GCA_043751835.1 Gemmatimonadota bacterium
AACAGCGCCGGCGTGACGAGGTTGACCCGGACATCGGTGCACTGTGCCGAGAGAATGGTGGCGGCCAGCAGTTCGAAGGGCGTCCGATGGTCGAGCGCGCAATGGGCGTCGGGATACTCGGCCTTGAGTTTGGCAAGAATCTTCAGAGCCCGCTTCCGGGTGTCGGCGATCGATTCCCTCATCAGGGTCTCCGGCGCCGGGCAAACGCGAGAAAATCCTCGACCGGGCGGGCGTTGAGGACGTCGGCGGCCGTGAGCCAGCCCTTCCGGGCAATGGTGACGCCGTAGTTCACGTTGTCGAGGCCGGCCGCGGAATGGGCGTCGGCGCCGATCGAGATGGTGACGCCGGCCTCGCGGGCCACCCGGACCAGCCGCCAGTCGAGATCGAGCCGCTGAGGATCGGCGTTGATTTCGATCGCGACCCCGACCTGGGCTGCTTTGGCGAAGATCCGGTCAGTGTCGAGCTGATAGGGGTCCCGAGACAGCAGCAGGCGACCGGTCAGATGACCGAGGATCGTGACCGCGGGATTATCCATCGCGGTGAGGATCCGTTCCGTCATCTGCTCGCGGTTCATCTCGAACCGATTGTGCACCGAGGCGATCACGAAGTCGAAGCCCCCGAGCAGGCCGTCGGAATAGCCCAGCCGCCCGTCGGCGAGGATGTCGGCCTCGATGCCCTTGAGTACCCGGGCACCGCCGGCTTCGGCGTTGGCCTCGTCGATCTCCCGCCACTGGGCCCGGATGTCATCCTCGCTCAAGCCCCCGACATACGCAGCGGTGCCGCTGTGATCGGTCACCCCGACGTAGCGGTACCCGGCTTCGGCACAGATCCGGGCAAGGTCCCGCACCGAGGAGCTGCCGTCCGAGTAGCTGGTGTGGCAGTGGACCAGCCCCAGAAGATCCTCCCGGGCAACCAGCGTTGGCAGACCGGTTCGCGCCGCGTCGATTTCACCCTGGCCCTCCCGGAGTTCGGGCGGCACCGGCTCCAGGCCCAGGGCGCGATAGACCGCGGCCTCGTCCGGCGTTGGCACGAACTCGCTTCCCTTCCAGAGCGCCGCTCCGGACAAGGTGTAGCCGGCTGATTCCGCCACCCGGGCAAGCTGGCCCAGATGCGACTCGTTGCCGGTTGCCTGCAGGAGGACCACGCCGAGGTTCACGGGTGGGGTCACGATGACCTGGACGCTCTCGCCGCTCGCGAAACGGACCGTGGCCCGCCGCTCGTCGTGCCCACCGAATTCATCCACGCCCGGCAGTTTGGCGATATCCCGGAGCACCTCCTCGGCCGGTCGTTCTGCCACCAGCACAATCACCAGATCACCCACCAGCTCGAGTCCGCGGCGGCCGCCGCCCGCGGGGATCGCGCGGGTTACGCCGGTCAGGCGCTCGAAGCCGGCGGCCAGCTGGCGCGCTTCCTCCGCGGCATGATGCATCAACCGGAACGAAGTGGCCTGCCGGAGCCGGGCGACGCCCTTGAGCACGTTCTCCGCCGTCCGGGCGCCGAACCCCGGGAGTGAGGCCAGGCGGCCGTCCCGCGCCGCCGTTTCGAGATCGGGAATCGATTCGATGTGGAGGCGCTCGTGGATCTGCCGTACCTTGGCGACGCCGAGGCCGGAGATCCGGAGCATCTCGACGAGGCCGGGCGGCACGTCTTCACGCAGCTCATCGAGCGCGGTCGAGCGGCCGGCCTGGACCAGATCCCGAATGACCGCCTGGATGCCGGCACCGATCCCGTGGACCTGATCGAGCGAGCCTTCCGCCAGCCACTGGGCCGGCTCTCCCGCCAGGCCGCTGACCGTGCGGGCACCCATCCGGAACGCCCGGATCTTGAAGGGGTTGTCGCCCTTGAGCTCGAGATGCCAGGCGATCTGCTCGAGCACCTTGGCGACCGTGGCACGATCGACACTCATGCGGAGCTCACCGTCTGCCGGCCCGGAATTGCGCCCGCAGCCGGGATCAGATCGAGCGCCCGGTAGACCAATTCGAGCAATTCCTCTTCGCCGGCGACCTCGAACAATCCTGCCGCCGCCCCACCCTCGAAGCGAGGCGCAAACAGCGCCGTCCCATCGAGGCGGGCGAGGTGACGATGACGCGGCCCGGAAATGGTGGCGACGGTGAAACCGGGCCGGCCGGGCTGAACCCCGAAGACGGCGACGAGGCCGAGTCCATCGGAGCCCGGTTGGACGAAACACCCGTCGAGCGGTTCGAGCGACGCAACGGACGTCGCGGCGCCCCAGACCCGACCGACCGGCAGCTCGAGATAGAACGAGCGATCCGCCGGCCGCGCCCTCGCCGGAAGGCCCTTCACCATTGCGGTCAAGCCGTCTCGGTCGACCGACACCACCGCTTCGCCCTCCAGCCAGTGGAGGTAGGCGGCATGGCACAACGCAACCAGCTCGCCGATGCCCTCGCTTTGGCTTTCCTCGGGGCGGAGATCGCGCAGCAGCTCGACCACTTCCTTTACCAGCACGAATTCGTCCCGGTTCCGGGGATTCCGGCCGGCGGTGGTCATGCCGCTCCGGAGGCCTGGGAACCGTTCGCCCGCGATCGGGCCAAAGGCCAGTTCGTACGGTGTCAGGCGGGGGCCCATGGCTGATCCGTCCGAGGGAGGAATGGGTCGAGAGCCGCGTGGAAGGCGGCCGGCGCCTCGACGTAGGGGACGTGGCCGCACTCGGGAATCCGGACCAGCGGCGCACTGAGGAGGCGCGCCGTCACCTCGGCGGTCTCGATCGGAATCGGATCGTCCTCACCGTGCACCACGAGGGCGGGGACATCGAGTCTGGCCAGACGGCTCCGAAGATCGAAATCGCCGAGGCTCTCCCAAACCGCGGTTTGGGTCCGGCCGGTGATCCGGAACGGCATGAGCTTCGACGCCCTGGCCGGATCGTGAAAGTACCCGGCCACCGACAACTCGAACATTCGCTGTCGGTAGAACGCAACGTCCACCTCGCGGAGTCCGCCGTCCTGGAGCCGTCGCCGCGCCTCGGTAATGGCGGGAGCCGCATTCCGTTCGGCCAGCCGCCGCTCGTAGTCATCACGCGCGCCCCGCCAGACCGGCGCGGGCGACACCAGCGCCAGGCTGGTGACCCGCTCCGGATGTTCGAGCGCGTACAGCATGGCAAGTAACCCACCCCACGAGTAGCCGGCCAGGGAGAGCGTCTCGAGGCCCCAGATGGTCCGCAACGCGTCGAGGTCGGCGACCTGTTCCTGCCAGCCGCAGGCAACCTCCCGATCAATCGGCGAACGCCCGCCCCCCCGCTGGTCGTAGTAGATCAGCGTCCGGCCACCGGCAAGCGCGTCGAACCCCGGCAGCAGATAATCGTGGTGGGCCCCGGGGCCGCCATGCAGCACGACCGTCGGCGGACCGTGCCCGGCCCGCCGTTCGAACAGTTCCACCCCGCGCACCGGTCGCGTCGTCGTTGCTTCAACCATATCTGGCCAAGATTTCCCGCACCGTGTTGCCGTGAATCATTGCGATGTCGTCGAGATTCTCGGCGTAGCCGCCACCCAGCACCATCGCAACCGGAATCCCGCGGGCGTGACACGCACCGAACACCAGGGCGTCCCGGGCCCGAAGGCCGTCGAACGTGAGCTTGAGCCGGCCAAGCCGGTCGCCATGATAGGGATCCGCTCCGGCAATGTACACCACCACATCGGCCCGGGCACGACCGAAAACGTCGTCCAGATGACGCGCGAGAATGACCAGATAGTCGTCGTCGCCGGTCCCATCGGTGAGCTCGACATCGAGCCGGCTCCGCTCCTTGTGGAACGGATAGTTGTGGGCGCCGTGCATCGAGAACGTGAACACGTCGTCGTCGCCTTCGAAGATCCGCGCCGTGCCGTTGCCCTGATGGACATCGAGGTCGATCACCAGTGCCCGGGTGATCCGCCCTTCGCGACCCAGCACCCGAATCGCCACCGCGACGTCGTTGAAAACGCAATACCCTTCGCCGTGGTCGGGATAGGCGTGGTGGGTCCCTCCGGCCAGGTTGATCCCGGCCCCGCGCTCGAGTGCATCCCGACAGGCTTCGATCGTTCCCTGCACCGTGCGGAGCGAACGCTCCGGAAGGAGCGGGCTCCAGGGAAATCCGAGCCGGCGAAGTTCGGCTGGGGAGAGGGTCCCGTCGATGACCGCTTCGATGTACCGGGTGCCATGCACCAGTCCGAGGGCGTCCCGGGCGACCCGTTCCGGCTCGTGAATCGCGCTTGCGGGTAGAATCCCCGCAGCCACGACGTGCTCCAGGACCAACTGGTACTTGCCCATCGGGAAACGGTGCCCGTCCGGCAGCGGCAGCGACCAGCGGGCGGAAGACCAGGCGCGGAGACGCGAGGTGGGCGAAATGGCGACCGACGCTAAAGCAGGACGGCCAGCGCGTCGGCCACCTTGCGGGTCTCGGCGTGCTCCGGCGGCGTGAACGGATCGGGCACATCGCTGTCCACGTCGATCTGCCCCAGGATGGTGGCGCCCCGCCGGATGAGGACCACGAGTTCCGACCGGGTCTCGAGGTTGCAGGCGAGATAGTTCCCGCTCGCCCGGACGTCACCGACGTTCTGATCCTGCCCGGTCGTCACCGCGGTACCGCACACCCCTTTGCCCGCCGGGATTCGGGTGTGATCGGTCTCCCGGCCGCTGAATGCTTCGAGAACCAGCTCCGCGCCATGCAGCATGTAGAGGTAGGCGGAGGTGTAGGGCGGACCGGCCGCGCGGATCCGGTCGGCGGCGAGCTGCAGCAGCCCCTGCCGATCGACATCGCGAGTGAAGGCGGCGCGGAGCGCCGCCACGATCTTGTCGCCATCGAGAATGGCCATCACGAGCCTCCCCGTCGACCGAGGACCACGACAACCAGGGGTGTGGTTCGGTCGGCAATGGCCCGAACGAGGCTCGCGGTAAACCCGGCAACCGGAACCAGGACTCGAAGTCGGATCATGGGATGAAGCTCGTGTCCGAGGTGACCCGGCGGGCAAACGCCGCCAGCAGCGCCGCGGCCCGGTCGAGATCCTCGAGGACCACCATTTCATTGGGACTGTGCATGTAGCGGTTGGGCACCGATACCAGGCCGGTGGGCACGCCCTTGAGCGAGGTGAAGATCGCGTCCGCGTCCGTGGCGGTGTATTTGGGCGCCGCATGCCACGCAAACGGGATTCCCTCGGTCCGCGCCGTCTCGGCGAGCAGATCGACGACCCGCGGATTCACCACCGAACCGCGAGACAGGACCGGTCCCCCGCCCAGCTTGACCTCGCCGTGCCGGTTCTTCTCGACGCCCGGCATGTCGGTCGCGTGGGTAACATCCACCACAATGGCGACCGTCGGCTCCACCCCCGCCGCCGACGTCCTGGCGCCGCCGCCGGTATAACCGATCTCCTCCTGCGTCGTGGCGACCGCGGTGACCGTGGCCCGGGCCCGCTCCCGCGCCAGGCTCCGGAGCGCCTCCAGGACCACGAAGGCGCCGATCCGGTTGTCGAGGCTCCGGCTCACGATCCGGCCATTCGGCAGTTCCAGGAACTGACTGTCGATCACCCCGGGGTCACCGACCCGGACCCGTTCCTCGGCCTCCGCCCGGGACACCGCCCCGATGTCGACCCAGAGGTCCTTCACCTTGCTCGGCTTCTCGCGATCTTCCTTTTCCATCAGGTGGATCGCCTTTTTGCCGATCACCCCGCGCACCGGCCCGTCCCGCCCCAGCAGCACCACCCGCTGGCCGACGAACACCTGATCGTCCCAGCCGCCGATGGTGTCGAACCAGCAGTAGCCCTGGTCATCCACGTGGACGATCATCAGCCCGATCTCGTCCACGTGGCCGGCGAACATCACCGTCGGCTGGTTCGGCTCACCTCGCAGCGTGGCGAAGGAGTTCCCCGTCACGTCAGCGGTGACGGTCTCCGCGAACCGCTTGGCTTCCTCGCGCCAGATCCGGGCCGGGCCGCTTTCGAAACCGGAAGGGCCCGGCGCGTTCAACAACGATTTCAGAAACTCGACCGACTTGTCGTTCATGGTCCGTCCTCGGATGAATCCCGGCCCTGGGTTGGCTGGGACGGAATTTATCGGGAATCACGCCGGGAGGAACTACGGAACCTGTTTGCCGACCCGCTCGACGCGCCAGCGGCCCGCCACGGAGTCCGCCGCGATTCGCCACCCCGCGTGGAGCTCGAGGGTCCAGCCCGGTCCAGCCCGCTGCTCGGCGGTGAACCCCGGTTGAACCGGTACGAAGGCCTCCCGAAATCCCGCGCCGATCCGTCCGCCCCCGACGGCGTCCAGCACGCCCCACTCGCCCGATAGTTCCATCCGGCAATAGTGGGTGCCCAGACTGTCGAGGCCTTCGACCTGATTGGGGTCGAAGGTGATGCTCGACGACGCGAGAGGCAGCACCAGAAGCCGACCGGTGACGAACCGATCGATCAGGCCACGGCGGCGGGATACCCGTTGCTCGGCATGGCCCGCCTCTTCCGCCCGGATCATCGGCCCGCCGAGACGCCCTTCCTCGATTGCCAGCCTCCGGGCGTCGAACAGGGTGACGCCGATCGCTCGCCGGGCCAATTGCGCGGGGCCGAGCCCCCGACCCAGTTCGAGCCGCCACCCCGGGCGGACCTCGTCGAGCAGCAAGCCGTACGCGGGTCCAGTGGCGTAGGCGAACGAACGGGTGAGATGTTCGCGGCTCTCGAGGTCCGTGAGCGCCTTGACCGCAATCCGGCGCTGATCGGCGATCGACCCGCCTGCCATCCGGACCCCGGTGTATTCGGCCAGCCCCTCATGCCGTTCGACCAGTGCTTCGGTTGAATCGGATCCGGGATAGCGACGGTGGCGCTCCTCCCGGAACGAGCGCGCGGTCACCAGGGCCGCCGCCTGATCGATCCCCTTCCCGGCGATCGCTCGGCCCAGGGCCCGGCTCTCGAGCCGAAGCAATACCCGGCCCAGTTCGTCGTCGACCTGGGGATTCTGCGGGTCGCGGACCGGAAGACCGAGGGAATCCTGGATCCGGCGCCACAGTTCGTGGGCCAGCAGTTGGCGGCGGGATGCGGCGTCAGCAGGCAGCGGCCACATCACCATCGTCCACCGCTCTCCGTCGAGCGTCACGGCCGTGTTGGCCGAGGCCAGGCCGTCCGGGAGGGTACCCGCAAACACGTTGCCGGATGACGTCCATCGTGCCGCTGCTCCGGCTCGATTGGCGAACACCCGCCTGGTGGCCGGATCGACCAGCAGTACCGGACCATCGAGTGACCGGCCCCAGAGCCGGCCCCGATCCTCCCCGGCAATCCGGCTCACCAGATCGAAGATCTGCCGAGCGCCGATGGAGTCGAAGGGCGGCGGGGCCACCGCCTGGAGGACGGCGGCGAAGACCATCGGTATCGGAATCATCGTTCCACCGATGCCTGGTCGTGACGCGGGGTCGCATTGCGGGAGGGCAGGCGAACTTCCAGATTCCACTCATGTATCGCAAGCTCGACCCCGATCGGATCATCGAAACGGCTCGCCGACTGGCCCAGCGCGTCGCGGAGCGGTTTCCGGAATCCGGGCTTCGGCGGGTGGCCGACGACCTCATCGAGGTCTCGGAGCGCGCCAAGGGCGACCTGGCCTGGGTCGGTCAACCGGATTGGCCGCTTCGGATCGGGGTCGGCCTCTGCATCGCGTTCCTGCTGTTCGTTTTCGGGGTGACGGTGCTCGCGGTGCTCCGGCTCCCCACCCGCGTGAGTGTCACTGACGTCGTCCAGGCGATCGACGCGGGCATCAACGAGGTGGTCTTGCTCGGCGTGGCGATCTTCTTTCTCGCGACGCTCGAGGCTCGGCGGAAACGACGCCGAGCGCTGCGAGCGATCCATGAGCTTCGGTCGATGGCCCACATCATCGATATGCATCAGCTCACGAAGGATCCCGAGCGGATCGCCAATCCCTCGACGGGCGGAGATACGCCGTCCTCCCCCGCCCGCCAGCTCACCCCGTTCGCGCTTTCCCGATACCTCGACTACTGCAGCGAAATGCTGTCATTGCTCAGCAAGTCAGCGGCGCTCTACGTCCAGGACTCCGGCGATCCCGTCACCATGTCCGCGGTGAACGAAGTCGAGAGCCTGGCGACCGGCCTCTCGAGCAAGATCTGGCAGAAGATCATGATCCTCGACCAGGAACTCGCGGCCGACTAACGCGGCTTGCAATCGGTCCGGCGGCTATCCGCCACCTGGGGCACCCGCCATCCCTCGGCGAGTTTCACTTCCCGACGACCGCAAGGATCGCGTCCTTGTCGCCCTGCGCCGCGACCGGACCGGCCGCCAGCATCGCCACCAGCACCAGGTACCGAATTTTCATCCTCAGTCTCCTCGCTTCAGTGAGCGCCCGGGGTCCGGACTCCATACGGCTACATTCCCGGGCATGTTGCTGCACCACCCCGACGGCTACACGTTCAGCGACGCGCCTGGTCGGCTTGATCTGGATGTGATCCATGGGTTCCTGGCCACCGCATATTGGGCCCGGGGCATCACTCGGGAGAAGGTCGCGCGGTCGATCCGGCATTCGATGGCCTTCGGTCTCTACCACGACGCGTCGGACACCCAGATCGGTTTCGCCCGGATCATTTCCGACCGGACCACCTTCGCCTATCTCGCCGACGTCTTTGTGCTCGAAGCGCATCGCGGCTGCGGGCTGGCCCGTTGGCTCGTGGCCGGCATTCTCAGTCATCCCGACCTGCAGGGAATCCGTCGGGTCATGCTCGCGACCCGCGACGCCCATGCCCTCTACGCCGGCGTCGGATTCAGCCCGCTCGCAGCACCGGAGCGGTTCATGGAACGTCCCCCCCAGGAGCCCCCTCCATGATCACAATCACCGAACTGCACGTCTATCCGCTCAAGGGTGGCCGAGGCATTGCCCGGCGCGAACTCACCCTCGGACGGATGGGGCCGGACGACGACCGCCGGTGGATGGTGGTCGATGGCGAAGGCCACCTCGTGACCCAGCGGGAAATCGGCCGCCTCTGTTTGATCGGCGCCACCCCGGCGAGCGGCCGGCTGACGCTCGACGCTCCGGGACACCACCCGCTGACGGTTCCGACCGATCCCGGCGCGCCCCGACGCCGGGTTCGCGTCTGGAATGACGAACTGGATGCCGAGGACCAGGGGGATCAGGCCGCCCAATGGCTCTCGGACTTCCTCGGCGCCTCCGTCCGGCTGGTGCATTTCCCGGACAACGCGACCCGCCGCACCGATCCCGACTACGACGCCGTCGGGGCCGCCGTGGCGTTCGCCGACGGTTATCCCATCCTGATCATCGGCGAACGCTCGCTCGAGGATCTCAACCGGCGCCTGGACACGCCGCTCCCGATGAACCGGTTCCGGCCCAATATCGTGGTGACCGGGTCGGAGCCGTTTGCGGAGGACGGATGGCGGCGGTTCAGGGTTGGCGGACAGACGTTCGACGTGGTGAAGCCGTGTGCCCGATGCACGGTGCCCACGACCGATCAGGCCACCGGCGACAAGGGCCAGGAACCGCTTCGAACCATGGCCCGGTTCCGGAAAATGAACAGTGCCGTGATGTTCGGGATGAACGTCGTCCACCGCGGAACGGGAACCATCCGGGTGGGAGATCCAGTCGAGGTCGTCGAGCCGGGTTAGGTCGCGGGTCCCGGCCTGAGGGTCCCCTTGCCCTCGGTCCGGCCGGCGGGAGCAGCTCTATGGGCTCGCGCTCGCCGCCAAGCGCTACGTGCTCTTCAATCGGGGCGCGAACGGGCACGTCGTGCTACGGAGCCGCTCCGATCATGGGCTCGCCGTCTACCTCGATCCCACCGATCCGCGGCCGCTCACCGAGAAGCGGCCACCTCCGGATCCGAACCGCGGCTGGGTGGCCGAGGTGTAGCGGCGGTGGATTCGGCAGGCCGCGGGTCGCCCGGCCACTCCGCCGCCGCCGTGGTTCGCCCGCCCCGCCGTGATCCAGTTCACGGCCTCGGCCCCCGATCGCCTCGCGCAACGTCGGCTCCCCTACAGCGCTCAACTCAAGCCGTTCAACTTCATGCTGGCCGTGAACGTCCATCCCGACAGCGTCACCCTGCCGCTCCGCCGCGCCCAGCACTGGATCATCGCGCCGTTTGAGCGGGATGCGACGCGATGGTTGGCGCTCCCCTGGCGGGACCTCTATACCGGGGCGCTCTGCCAGGTCGCGACCACCGGCGCCGGGGCGCCGGGCGTCGTCGTCGCGGAATCAATGACAGTCGTCGTCCCGGTGTCCGGTTAGGCCGCCAACTGCTTCTCCTGCGCCAGCGGCACACTATCGAGAAACGTCTGCCTCGGCGTCTTCCCGTAACACCAGCGGCCTTGATGCGGCCGGGCCGTGTTGTAGTACTCCACGAAGGCGTCGAGATCTGCCTGCAACTC
>JAYUZK010000096.1:0-7787 GCA_043751835.1 Gemmatimonadota bacterium
CGGGAGGACCGGCATCGTCGCTCTCGTTCCGGCCCTTTGCCATACTCGCGCGAGCCGCTCGGGAAGCACCACGTTCAAGGCCTGAATCGAGTGCCCGGCCGGGGACCTCGTTAACGGATTAGTTCGGAGACATCGTTTACACCGTCAAGTGATGTCGAGCCAGGCGGCCGAAGGCGTCCGGCGAGGCGCCTCGCCAATTGGAACGGGGCGTTCGGGATCAGTCACGGTCAGAGATACCGCTCGCGGAGCACGCCGAGGTGGTGCGCCAAGTGTCCGTGAACCACATAGGCCAGCCCGCGGACCGAGAGGTCGAATCCGCTGGCTTGTCCCTTCCGAGTCACCGCTTCTTCGGGCAGGCCGGCGAACAAGGCGATCGATGCGTTCCGGACGGCCACCCATTCATCGAGCAGGCTGGTGAGGGTCCGATCGGTGAACCGGGCCGGGGGAACCCAGGCGTTTTCATCGAAGCCCGGCAGGGGGGTGGTATCGGCCCGGGCGATCCTCATGGCCCGGTACGAGAACACCCGCTCAGCGTCGCTGATATGGCCGATCATTTCCTTGATGGTCCATTTGCCGGGAGCGTAGGCCGATTCCGCCTTGGTCTCGCTCAGTGGTTTCAGAGTTTTCTGGACCTCGGCCAGCTGCTCAGCGTAGAGGGTGAGAAGATTTCCCGTGGGGACCTTGTCCACGTAGAGCTTGTGGTACGGGGCAAATTCTCCCGGACCGGGGCGGTCGTACACCGGGCTGATCATGGTTGTCGTCTCGCAAATTGGAGGTTTTTCACTCGCCCTGCAAACAGCAGGAAGCCGTCAACGCGGCCGTTGGCACAGGTGAATCGAAGGGTGGCGCTTCCCGGAATGGCGAAGGACTCCGGGCCGATCTGGACGACGAGCGTCGAATCGGCGGCTGCTGCGCGGTAAGTCACGTCGAGCTCGTCACTGTGATAGTCGCCGACGAACCCGGGACAGCGCCATGCCGGAGGTCCGCTTGACGACCTCCGCCAGGAGAAGAAATCCGCTGTTGCTGTAGAGATAGCGACTGTTCGGCGGAAAGTTCATTGGCGCGCTTCCGGGAAGAGGGTAACCCGGACAAATCGCCGAGAATCGAGGTAGCGGACGGCAGCCGTCTTGATCCGGTCGACGGTGAGAGCGCTCAGCAGGTCATCGATCCGCAGGAAGGCCTTGGCCTCACCGCCGAACTGCTCGAAGGCGGAGAGTTGGCCGAGCCAGTAACCGTTTTCCCGCAGGTCGGTTTCGTGGCTTCGGATGGTGCTTTCGCGGATCTTGGCCAGCTCCTTTTCAGCCGGCCCGAAGCGCTGGAGCGAATCGATTTCGATGAACACCATCCGGGCCAGTTCGGCCGCCCGGTCCGGGGCCGACCCGAAGTCGATCGTGACCGAGTACTCGTTCCGGGGGACTCGGGACGCCGAGCCGCTCACGGATACGCCGTAGGTACCGCCCAACTCCTCGCGCAACTGCTCGCGGAGCTTGATCTCGAGAACATCGGCCAGACTCCGCAAGACGAACCGCTCGGTCCGTTCGTCGGCGATCGAGCCGGAAAATACCAACTCGGTCTGGCTCTTGGGCTCGAGGCCTTTCCGGACATCGCGCTCGACCACGCCGGCAGGGGTCTCGATTTTCACGTCCCGCCAGGTCTCGGTCCGGCCGGTCCTCGGCAAATTGCCGAGATAGCGTTCGACCAGGGGTTTCACGCTGTCGAGCGAAACAGTGCCGACAATGATGAAGGTGAAATCGCCGGCGTCGGCGAAGCGTTCGCGGTAGATCCCGAGCGACCGGTCGAGATCGAAGGAGTCCACGATGGCCGCGGAGATTGGCCGGGTTCTGGGATGGTGTTGGCTGAGCGTCACGGCCAGCGTGTCACGGAACGCCGTGGCGGGGTTGGCGCTCCGGTTGGCCAGCGCCGCCCGGGCGTTGCTCTTGAAGGCCTGGAACGCTTCGGGGTCCGCCCGCGGCGAGGTGAACTGCAGGTAGAGGAGTTGGAAGAGAGTCTCGAGGTCCTTCGGCGAGGCCTGGCCTCGGAAGCCTTCCTGGTAAGTCCCGATGAATGGAGAGATGAAGACGGCCTTTCCGGCCAGCTTCTTCTGAAGCTCGACGGCGCTGAAGGCGCCAATGCCCCCCAGCCCAGTGAGCTGGGTGGCGAAGGCGGCGGCGAGGTAGAGACTGTCGGGCTCGACGGAGGTTCCGCCCGGGCTGAAGGCGGAGAGGAGCACCTCGTCGGCCTTGAAATCGGTCGGTCTGACGACGACCCGGATGCCGTTCGCCAACGTCCATCGGGTGACACCGAGCACGGAGTCGCGGGTTTCCGAGACGACCGGGCTCCGGGTCAACGACGCCGGAATCAGGGGGGCATCGGACACCTCGTCGTGATAGGCCGCGACGTCGGCATGCTTGACCTGGTCGAAGATCGCGAGCAGCCGGGCGGATTCCGGCACTGTCACGGTCGGCTTTCGCGGCGCATTGACGAGGAGCACCCGGTCCCGCAGCCCAAGCCACGATTGGGCGGCGGCGTTCACGTCCTCGAGGCGAATGTCAGGGAGGACGGTCTTCACGCGGTCGAATTCCGCCGCGATGCCCGGCGCGGGCTCGCCGGTGAGGAAGTGCTGAACGTATTCCTCCACCAAGCTCCCGGATTCGGTCTTGTCGCGCTCCGCGAAAGCCTGTTCGTAGTTCCGAAGGAGCTCTTTCCGGGTCCGGGCCAGTTCCGTCGTCGTAAAGCCGTGCCGCTCGATTCGCTGGACCTCGGTCATGACCGCGCTGATCCCGCGTTCGAGCCCGGTGTCGGCGACGCCGGCGCCGAGCGAAAACGACCTATTGCCGCGTACCAGGCGCCCCTCGCCGCCGCCGGCCCCAACGAAGGGCGGGTTCGGCTTCTGAGTCAGCTCGGAGAGCCGCTGGTTCAGCATCTGGGCGTAGAGTTCGCCGATCAGCGACCGCCGATACGCCGCCGCGCTGGGATCGACCCGGCCTGGTTTGATGTAGTAGACCGAGAAGCTGGTGCTGGTGGCTTCGGGATCGGTGGCAATCGCGACCGCCGTGGAATCACGAACCGGGACCGCATAGGCCGGGCGCGGGCGGCGGGCCGGCAGGGCCGGAATCCGCCCGAATCGGGTCCGGATCATCCTGGTCATCATCGCGACGTCGAAATCGCCGACCGCGACGACGGCCATGAGGTCGGGGCGATACCAATCCCGATAGAATCGGGTCAGGGCCTTGGGTGAGAAGGTCTCGAGTCCCTCCTTGGTGCCGATCGGCAGGCGCTCGCTGTAGCGGGACCCGCGGAACAAGACGGGGAGCTGCGTCTTGAACATCCGGTTGCCGGCGCCTTGTCCGAGCCGCCACTCCTCGATGACGACCCCACGCTCCTTCCGGATCTCGGTCGTATCGAAGGAAACGCCCCGGGCCCAATCTTCGAGAATCTGAAGACCGGTATCGAGGAGCCGGAGCGTGTCGGTGGGAACCTGAAGCTGGTAGATCGTTTCGTCGAACGACGTGCTGGCATTGAGGTCGGCGCCGAACCGCATCCCGATGGCCTCGATGTAGTCGACCAGCGCCTGTTTCTTGAAATGGACGGTCCCGTTGAACGCCATGTGCTCGACGAAGTGCGCCAGGCCGCGCTGGTCTTCATCCTCGAGGATCGAGCCCGCGTTGACCACCAGGCGCAATTCGGCCCGCCGAGCCGGCCGGGCGTTGGGCCGGATGTAGTAGGTGAGACCGTTAGGCAGCTTGCCGGTGACGACGGCCGGGTCGAGCGGCAGCGGCCGCCGGCCCGGCTTGGGCGCCGCGGTTTGCAGCAATGCGAGGGCGAATAGAAGGATCAGCACAAGGGTCTCACGGATCGAGGAGAAAGAGTCGTTCGGCGCCACCGGTAGCGGCCGGGCCGGCCCGGCACTGGAGTGTAAGCGAGGTGGCTCGGTTCCGGCGAAGGAACCCGCGGCGGAGCGGCTCCACGGCGACCGCCACGACCACCGAGTCGGCGGGTGGGGTCCTGCTGCCACAGCAGCGCAACCGACAGCAGAACTTCGACCACGGCAGTCTCAGCGGAACAGGTGTTCGAACCGTCGTTTGAACTCGGCCTTCCGGGCTTCCGGTTCGCGAGCCTTGAGCCCCCGACACCGCCGGGCCGCGTGCCCGTCCCACCCTTCCGGCCACGAGCGGAAGATCAAGGTCAGGCAGCCGGGGCAGAGGACCCGCCGGCCGATGACTTGCTCAGCGGCCAGCTCGAGGGCATTCACGATGGCGCCGCCGGGATCGAGGCGGGGCAGCAAGGAGCCCTGCTCGACCACGACCTCAAGCGGCACGGTGGCGACCAGCGTTTCAAGTCCGAGGGCGCAGGCCGCGAGCGCCGTATCCCGGTCGAGCTGAGGATTCCGTTGGATGAAATCGTCGAGCGATCCGCCCCGGTCGAGGTGGTCGATGAGCGATTTGACCGGCACCCGGCTGCCGGCGAACACCGCGGTGCCTTGGGGGACGTCAACAGCGCGGGTGATCACCTGGTAGAGCGCTCGCACCGAGGTCCCGCGATCAGCTCGACTTGACCGAACGGGCGATCAGTCCCAACCCAGCCGCCAACCCCCCGAGCATGAGGAGGGTATTGAACAAACTGGTCGGCTGGAAGAAGATCTGAAGATGGGTGATGACGCCGAGCAGAATGATCAGCGTGCCGGCCAGGGTCAGGAACCACCCGGCGATCGACTTCCCATTGAAGAACAGGACCCCGATCCCGAGCAGCAACGGAATCAGCGAGAGGCCGAAGGCGTTGTAGCCGTAGAACGACCAGAAATTGGTCGTCACGGTTACCTGATTCAGCACGAGATAGCCTCCCCCGACCACCAGGGCGAGGCCGAGGAAGAAATTGCCGAAACCGCCGGGGGTGCCTCCGGCGCCGGAACGCGGGTCGGTCATCAGGCCTCCAATACCACTGGCTTTGCCACTGCTGTGGCTTTATGGGTCGGGTAGCGACGAAATACTTCGAGCCGGGCCTCGGCCTCGGGTTGAGACAGGACCAGCCGCTCGAGGTGCCCGAGGTAATCGGGCATGCCGGCGCGCCGGCGCAGTTCCGGCAGGAAGGGTTGCATCTTGGCAAAGACCGCGTTGTGTTCGGTGTTGGCTTCGTTGAACATGGCGGGGTCGATGGCGCCGTGATTGACCAGGGTTGCCGCCATGTCCCAGTAGGTGGTAACCATCCGGTACGCGGCGCTGTCGCGGCCCATCCAGACGGCGAACACCTCCTCGGCGGACCGGGGATGAAACCGGGTCACGAACCAATCCCGGGCGTCCCGCAGGGTCTGTTCACCCCGCAGTTCATAGAGCCGCAAGATCAGGCTTGCGGAGTCGGCTTTGCTCGTCATGACAGATCCTGGCCTCGAAGAAGGCGGAAACAGAGAGATGCTAACCTCCAAACGTACCCTGGTCGAGGTCGCGGTCGATTCAGTGGCCTCGGCCGTCATGGCGGAGGCGGCCGGCGCCGACCGGCTCGAGCTCTGCCAATGCCTGGAACTGGGGGGGCTGACCCCGAGCCTGGGGCTCCTCGAAGCGGTCCGTCGGCGGGTCGGGATCCCGGTCTTCGTCATGGTCCGGAGCGTCACGGGGCCGTTCCGGTACGATGCGGCCGAGGTCGAGGTGATGGCCAGTGATGTAAGGCGGGCTCGGGAGGCCGGCGCGGCCGGGGTGGTGATCGGTGCCCTGACCGCCGATGGCCGGATAGACCAGGCGGCGGTGCGGCCGTTGATTGCCGCGGCCGGGACCCTGCCCGTCACGTTCCATCGGGCCATCGACCTGGTGGCCGATGTGCCGGGCGGGCTGGACGAGTTGGTGGCGATGGGCGTGGCGCGGGTTCTCACGTCGGGCGGGCCTTCGACCGCCTTTGTTGGCCGATCGGTTCTGGCGGGCATGGTTCGGCACGCGGCAGGGCGGCTCACCATTCTTGCCGGCGGCGGCGTCCGGGCCGAGCACGTGGTGGAGCTGGTGCGGACCAGCGGGGTGTCGGAGGTCCACCTGTCCGGGGTGGTCGCCAACGGGCAAACGCTTGACCAAGGGTACGGCCGGGCGTTCGTTCCGAACCGGGCGCGGCTCGAGGCGGTAATGGCGGCGCTGGTCTAGGGTTTCAGATATTTCGCCAGGAAGGCCCAGATCTCCTTGCGGGAGTCCCGGGCGAGCCGAGTGTCGATCATGTTGAAGAGATGACCGCCGGGCGCCTCCTGGTAAATCTTGTACTCGAACGTCTTCCCGGCCGCTTTGAACGCCTCGATCAGGTGTTCCACCTCCATCACGTTGACGTCTTCGTCGGTGGTGTTGGTGTGCACGAGCAGGGGAATCTTCAGCTGATCGACGTGATTGACGGGTGAGCGCCGGCGGTACTCCTTGGGGTCGTCCGCCGCTTCCTTCCCGATGAACCCCTTGAAGATGTCGCGGTATTCCTGGTTCTTGTATCCCATCCGCTGCACCAGATCGCTGACCGGCACACCGGCGTACGCCACCTGATAGTCGTTCGGCCAGTTGAAGATGTTGAACAGGGTGTGGTAGCCACCGTGGCTCCAGCCGATGATCCCGACCCGTTTCGGGTCCACCTGGGCCAGATTGTCCACGGCCCAGTTTCGGACATCGTGGGTGTCGTCGATCTCGGCCCCGCCGTAGTCAATCTGATCGTAGTACCCGCCCCCGTATCCGGTGCTGCCCCGATAGTCGGGCGCCACGACCACGTACCCCTGCTCGAGCATTTCCCGGACGATGTGGGTGTTCTGGGCGGCCCCGAAGTCGCCATGCACCCCACCGTGGACGAAGATCAGGAGCGGCGCTTTCCGGGCTCCGAGGGATTTCGGCACGAAAGTGTAGGCGAAGATGAGGAGCGGATTGCCGGCGCCCTGGCCGGTGGGATTGCTGGAGCGGGCCGGCTTGCTCGAGGCGATGGTGATCTTGTCGACCACGGCGATGTCGCCGATCTGGAGGTGCCAGTAGACGTCATCGATCTGCTTGCTCAGGCCTTCGAGGCCCCGGGCCATCATGGTCCGGCTGATCGGCGGTTCCGGCCGATCCTGCTGGGCGGCGAGCGGGGCCGTCGCCAGCATCGCGATCACCAATGCACGCTGAATCATTCGAGCCCCAGGTGTTTGAGAACCGCCGACGGCGGCCCATCCCATTTCGGGAGCGGGACGTTGCCGACGTACTTGAGATCCTTCATCCCTTCGTGGCTGGTGTAAAAGCCGGTGGCCGTGAGGTCCCGCACCGTGTCGAAGAACTGGGCCGCTCCCTTGAACTCCGGCTTGGCCTTGGGCTCGTAGCAGATGTCGTCGGCGATCTGATGCCGCTCCGGTTCGGTGAGGCGGGCGAAGGGTCGTCCGAATCGCCGCTCCGATTCACCATTGAGCCAGGCCAGTCCGCCTCGGAGCTTCGCGAGGGCCTCCCGCTGGTCGTCATTGGGCGCGCTGGCCCACTCGTTGATGTAGGCGGGCACCCCGACCGCGCTGGCACTGGGGCTGTGACTGTCGGCGGGGATGATGGTGTCGCAGAGTGCCGTGAGGGTGGCGAGTTCGCCGGCCTGGAGCTTTCCTGGCCACCCGATCTTCGGTGTCACCAGGTTCGGGTCGGAGGGTGTGCCGGCGGGGCCCGTCCAGGGCGGACCTTGAGTCGCAGCCGGGTCGATTGCCTCGACCTCCGGTTTCGGCAGGAGAGCAGGCAGGGCGGCTGAGGCGCCGATAACCTTGAGGGCGTGTCGTCGGTCCATCATCAGATGCTCCCCCGCTTGAGCTCGGCGAGAATGTGGTCGGTGGT
>JAYUZK010000097.1:0-2524 GCA_043751835.1 Gemmatimonadota bacterium
GAGGGCCCTTCCTTGGCCAGGTCGATCGTCTCGGTCACCAGATCGCCACCGGCCAGCGTGAACCGAAGGGCTTTGCCGGGATCCTCGTCCTCGACCACGAACGCGGTGATCGGGCCGAACAACGCCCGGAGTTGCTCGGCATCGCAGGTCGGCAGGAAGATCCGAAGGACCCGGGGATCGTAGAACCGGAAGTACAGCGCTTTGCCCGCTTCGTCGATCACCATCAGGAAATGTCGGAAGTGATTCCGGAGTTCGTCGAGGCCAACTTCGGAGACGATCAGAATCCCGCCGCTTCGGCCCCACGCCTCGCCGAGGACCCATTGACTGAACGGGCTTCCCGCAACCAGGCCCACGAGGTACGGCGCCACGTCGGCCAGGTCCGCCGCGCCGGGGCCGCTGTAGAGGCTGGACGCCTCAGCGCCAAGGGATTCGAGTACCGCCGGGAGCCCCTCCAGTCGGGCGGCATCGAGTACGCAGGCCGCAGCCGCGGCCTCGATCGCCTTCAAACCCGGCGGCATGACGGTCACCCTCCTCCTCCTGACTGTTTGGCCCGTTCGCACTCTTCACAGAATGGGGTGCCGTCCTCGGCGGCGCGCCGCAGCGAGGCGGCACTCGCCCCACCCACCGGTGGCGCCTCCTCTCGGCGGCGCGCCTTCTCGCATTGCTCGCAGAACGGAGCGCCGGACTCCGCCGCCTTCTTCAGTGCGGCTCGCTGCGCCAACGGCTGCTGGCTGCCGATTGGGGGCGGTGCCGCGGCCCGACGAGCCGCCTCGCACTTCTCGCAGAACGGTGTGCCACTCTGGGCCGCGCTCTTGAGCGCCGCCCGCTGCGACGCCGGACGGCTTCCGGCCAGCGGCGCCCCGGCGATTGCGGCGCCAAACCCTGCGGCACCCGCCCCGCCGCCACCTCCGCTGTCGCCGATCAGCACCTTGGGAAAGCCGCCCACGATCACGCCGCCGTGGGCGGTGCTGTCACCCATCCGGGCCGCCGGCCGACCGCCGATCAGAACCGTGAATGAGCCTTTCACAATCGAATCCGGTGGCCCGACGCAGGTGCACAGATCACCGAGTCGCGCGGCCGGAAGCCCGCCCACAAGGGTCTTGGGCTCCCCCGGAGGCAGGATCGGCCCACCCACGTGGGGAATCGGAGGGACCCCAGGGGTCTGCATCGGACAAACGTGCATGTCCGAGATGCGAGCGGCCGGCTGCGACATTGAAGCACTTTCAGCGGAATCGATGAATTGTAGATCCGACCAGTACCGCCTAACCAGCCCCTGCCTTGGAGCCTTACTCCCCCCGGGTCTGGAGGGTCAGGATCTTCCAGACCCCGCCCCCGAGCTTGAGGGTAGCCGCCGAACCGATCTTGACCGTCTGGGGCCGGTCCCCCTTCGGTTTGTAGACGAGCGTCAGCACGAACGATACGTCGGCCACATCGCCGCGCTCTTCAACAGACCGCATGGCGGCAGTCGCCTGCAGGCGTTCGATGTCGGGACCGAACAAATCGCGCCACCCGGACTCTTGATCGGATTTGAGGCCGGGATACACGGCCTTGAGCTGGGCCAGGCTTCGAGCGTTGATCGCCGCCTCATAGCGCTCGACGGTCTGGCGGATCTCGGCCGCATGACTCACGGGAGCCGGAGGTGGTGGCGGCGGAGGTGGCGGCAGGGGCGCGGGAGCTGGCGCCACGACGGCCGGCGCCGGCGCCGGAACGGTCACCACCACCGTATCCCGCCGAATCGGGGCGGCGTTGGCCGCCGAATCGCCCCGGATTTTCTGGATCTGGGCCAGAAGGGATCGGGCCTCCCGATTCTTCTCATCCAGCGCGACCACGGCGCCGGCCTCCCGCTCGACCGCTCGCCAGTCCCGCCTTCCTGCGGCCACCCTGGCGGATTCGAGGCGGCGTGCGATCACGGTCGCGATGGTCTCGCCAGGCGGAACGGCGGGCGGGACCGGGACCGGAGCGGCCACCTCGGCCACTGGCGGCGGAACGGCCTTGGGCCGACTTCGGTAATAGCCAAGCAGCCCGCCTCCGAGCACGACAATGACGAGGGGCACGAGGAGCCGGATCAGCCGACTGCGGCGCAGCACCCGGTCGAGGCCGATGGACCCACCGGTGCGCGGGGTCCGCGGGGTGAGTGACTCTCCCCCTCGGGCCGGCCCCTGGGCCCTGGCGAGCTGGGCCAGGAAATGGCGGACCGGGTCCTCGTCCGCCAGATGGTCGCCGCCGATCGCCGAGGCCGCTTCGGCGAGGCTGGGCCACCGTTGCTCCGGCGTCTTGGCCAGCATCCGCATGACCCCTTCGGCGATGTCCCGCGGACAGTCTTTGCGAAAACTCTCGATCGGCTTCGGCCGCTCGGTCGTGATCGCCATGGCGAGCGCGATGGCCGAGTATTTCTTGAACGGCGGCTGGCCGGTCAGCATCTCGGAGGCGACGTTGCCGAGGGCATACTGATCGGACGCCGGCGTCAGGGTGCTGCCGCTGCACTGCTCCGGGCTCATGTACTGCGGCGTCCCCATCTGATTGC
>JAYUZK010000098.1:0-4920 GCA_043751835.1 Gemmatimonadota bacterium
GTATCGAGTAGCACGCCCACCACGATCAGGATGGAGGTCCCGCCGAAGTTCGACTGGAACCCGAACCGGCGACTCACCACGGTCGGGATCAAGGCGATCAGCGCCAGGAAGACCGACCCCGGCAGGGTGATCCGACCCAGCACCTGGTCGATATAATCAGCTGTCGCCGAGCCCGGCTTGACCCCGGGAATGAAGCCGCCCTGCTTCTTCAGGTTCTCCGACAGGTCGACGGAGTTGAAGATGATCGAGGTATAGAAATAGCTAAACAGCACGACCATCACCGCAAAGATGATGTCGTAGGGCCAGTCGCCCGGGGTGAAGAACTGCGAGATCTCGGTCAGAGTCTCGTTCCGGGTGAACTGGGCAATCGTGCTCGGCATGATGATGATCGTCTGGGCGAACACGATCGGCATCACACCCGCGGTGATGAGCCGGATCGGGATGAAGGTCTTCTGGCCTTCCCGGACCCGTCCTCGCCCCATGACTTTTCGGGGGATCTGGATCGGAATCCGCCGGGCGGCGATGGTCATCGCCACGACCGCGGCGATGGCGCCGAGCGCCAGGGCGGCGATCACCACGGCGCCCCCGAACGAGGTGGCCCCGGTCCGGATCCGTTCGACCAACTGGAACGTCGACGGCCAGAGCCGCTCGATGATCGAAATGGCGATCAGCAGGCTCATCCCGTTCCCGATGCCCCGTTCGGTGATCTGCTCACCGAGCCACATCATGAAGATGGCACCCACGGTGAGCGTAAACCACATCGTCAGCCGGGCGGCAAATCCCGGATGCGCGATGGCGCCGGGGATCGACTCGGTGAAGGCCGTGAAGGTGATCGCCTGTGAAAACGCGATCATGATGGTCATGTACCGGGTCCACTGGGTCAGCCGCTTCTTCCCGTCCTCGTCTTTCTGCATCTTGCTCACGGTCGGGAAAATTCCGCCGAGGAGCTGAAAGATGATCGAGGCCGAGATGTAGGGCATGATCCCGAGAGCGAAGATGGTGGCCCGGTAGAGGCCGCCGCCCAGGGTATCGTACAACTGGAAGAAAGTGCTGGTGCCCGAATTGTTGTTGATGAACGCCTGGAGCGCATCCACGTTCACGCCGGGCGCCACGATATGGGCCCCGATCCGGTAAATCAGAATCGCGATCAGCGTGAAGGAAAGCTTGCGCTTCAGCTCATCGTCGATCCCCATCGAGGGGAGCTGGGCCGCTGGACTGGTCACCTTTACGCCTCGACTTTACCGCCCCGAGCCTCGATTTTCGCCTTGGCCTGGGCGGAAAGAGTGATCCCGCGAACCGTGAACGCCCGGGGCGCCTCGCCGGTGGCGAGGAGCTTGATCGGCGCGTCGGCCTTCTTCACCAGACCGGCGGCCACGAGCACCTCCGGGGTCAGGTCGTCCCCAGTGATCCGGTCGAGCTGGCGCAAGTTGACCACCTGGGCGGTCTCCTTGAACGGGTTGGTGAAGCCGCGCTTCGGCAGCCGCCGGTGCATCGGCATCTGGCCGCCTTCGAACCCGGGGTTCGTCGCGCCGCCGGTCCGGGCCTTGTGACCCTTGTGACCCTTGCCCGACGTCTTCCCGATCCCGCTCCCGATGCCGCGCCCGATCCGCTTCCGCGGGATGTTGCTGCCCTTGGCCGGCTTCAGGTTGGACAGCGTAATCTTGTCCGCCATTTCCCATCTATCCTTTCAGGACGAGGTCCAGAACCGCCTACTTGGCTGGCGAGACCTCGATCATGTGCCGAACCTTGAACAGCATTCCCCGCACCGAGGCATTGTTGTCCACCTCGATTTCGGCCTGGTGGTTGCGCAACCCCAGCGCCACCAGCGTGCGGCGCATCGTGTCCGCGTGCCCGATCGCCGACCGGATCTGCTTGACGCGGATCCGCTTGGCGTCCTTCTCACTCGGGATCGTGGCCGCATGATACGCCGGCCCCTGACGCCCGACCGCCGGATTCCGTCCCATCGTTACCCCTCCTGCCGCGGTTTGTAACCGATGGCGTCAACTTCGACGCCCCGCTCGCGTGCGATCTGCTGGACCGACACCAGCGACCGGAGGCCCTGGATCGTGGCCCGGACCATGTTGTGCGGATTGTTCGAGCCAAGACTCTTGGTCAGAATGTCGCTGATCCCGGCGCACTCGAGCACCGCGCGCACCGCGCCCCCGGCGATGACGCCGGTACCGGTCGCCGCCGGCTTGAGCAGGACGTTGCCGGCGCCGTGGTGACCGACGACCTCGTGCGGAATCGTGGTCCCGGTCCGGGGGATCTCGGTCATCGACCGCTTGGCCGCATCGATCGCTTTGCGAACCGCTTCCGAGACTTCATTGGCCTTGCCTGTGGCGAAGCCGACCCGGCCCTTGCCGTCGCCAACGGCAACCAGCGCGTTGAACGAGAACCGCCGGCCGCCCTTGACGACCTTGGCGACCCGGTTGATATCGACAACCTTCTCGACGAATTCGCTCGGCGCGTCGCGATCCCGGCGATCGCCGCGGCCATCGCCACGGCCGCGCCCCCGGCCGGCGCCACCGCCGCCGCCGCCGCCACCGGCACCACCCCGCCGGCCGCGGCCACCGCGTTCAGTCGTCGTTTCGGTGCTTTCGCCCGAGGGAACCTGAGGTTCGGTCATTTTAGAACTCCAATCCGCCTTCGCGGGCGCCATCGGCGACCGCCTTGACCCGTCCGTGATACCGGAAACCGGCCCGGTCGAATACGACCTTCGCGATCCCGGCCGCTTTGGCCTTGGCGGCGATGAGTTTGCCGGTCGCCTTGGCTTTCGCCACCTTGCCCTGACCGTCGAGTTCGAGCCCTTCGCTCTGGTCGGAGGTACCCATCAGCACCACACCCTTGTCGTCGTCCACGAGCTGGGCGTAGATGTGCTTGAGGGACCGGTACACGACCAACCGGGGCCGTTCGGGGGTACCCGCCACTTTTTTTCGAACGCGGAGGTGCCGCCGATAGCGGTGCTCCTCGCGGGTTTTCGGTGCGTGAATCGGACGCATCGGTTACTTCGCTCCTGTCTTGCCGGCTTTCCGGCGGACCCGCTCACCCTGGTACCGGACACCCTTGCCCTTGTACGGCTCGGGGGGCCGAATCGCCCGAATTTCGGCGGCCACTTGTCCCACCATCTCTTTGCTCGGTCCGGAGATCTTCACCACGGTGGCGTTTTCCACCAGGATCTTGATCCCGGCCGGCGCGTCATATTTCACGGGGTGCGAGAACCCGAGGCTCAGATTCAGCCCCTTGGGCGACACCTCGGCCTTGAAGCCGACACCCTGGATCTCGAGCACCTTCTCGAATCCCTTCGAAACGCCCTCGACCATATTGGCGACCAGCGTCCGCGACAGGCCGTGCAGCGCCTTGTGCATCGTCTGCTCGCTCGGACGGCTCACCAAGACCTGGCCAGCGTCGAGGCTGAGCATCATGGCCGGATGGAGCGACCGGCTGAGCTCGCCCCTGGGGCCCTTGGCCGTGATCAGGTTGCCGTTGACCTGGACGGTGACGTCCTTGGGCACCGGAACCGGCTTCCTCCCAATCCGCGACACGGTAGACCTCCTACCAGATGACCGCGAGAAGTTCGCCGCCCAAGTTCGCGGCCCGGGCATCGCGGTCGCTCATCAACCCCTTCGGGGTCGAGACGATCGCCATGCCGAGGCCGTTCTTGATCCGGGGAATCTCGCGGCTCTTGACGTAACGGCGGAGACCCGGCGACGACATCCGCTTCAACTCGCGAATCACCGGCTGCTCGTTGTGATAACGCAGCGTGATTCGGAGCAAGCCGCGAGGGCCGTCCTCCAGGACCTTGTAGTCCGTGATGTAATGGTTGGCGTGGAGAATCCTCGCCACCTCGGCCTTGAGCCGAGACGACGGCATTTCCACCCGACGTTGTCCCGCCGAAGCACCATTGCGGATCCGGGACAGCATATCCGCGACAGGGTCTGTCATGCTCATGCTCGATCCCTTCCCTTACCAACTCGCCTTGCGCACGCCGGGGAGATGTCCCCGGAGCGCGAGTTCCCTGAAACACATCCGGCACAGTCCGAACTTGCGCAGCACGGCGCGGGCCCGCCCGCACCGCTGGCAGCGCCGGACCGCCCGGGCCTTGAACTTGGGCACTCGTTTGGCGCGTTCGATCCAACAGGTTTTTGCCATATCCGTCTCCGCCTAGACCGCAGCCGGTTTCGGGGTCTCGCCCCGGAACGGCCAGCCAAATTCCCTGAGAAGCGCGAGCGCGCGATCGTCCCGCCCGGCCGTGGTCACGATGGTGATATCCATCCCGTGGACCTTGTCGACCTTGTCGTAGTCGATTTCCGGGAAGACCAATTGTTCCTTGATCCCGAACGAATAGTTGCCCCGCCCGTCGAAGCTCCGGTTCGGCAGGCCGCGGAAGTCGCGGGTCCGCGGCACCGACAGCGAAATGAACCGGTCGAGAAACTCGTACATCCGGGGCCCGCGAAGCGTGACCATCACGCCGACCGGAACGCCCTCCCGGAGTCCGAAGTTCGCAATCGCCTTCTTCGCGCGGGTCACCACCGGCCGCTGGCCGGCGATCGCCACCATCTCGTCGACCAGGGCCTCGAGCGCCTTCGGGTTCTTGCTCGCCTCCCCGAGGCCGACGTTCAGCACGATCTTGACGAGCCGCGGGATCTGCATCGGGTTCTTGAGCCCAAGCTGCTGTTGCAGCCGTGGCCGGACCGTCTTGGTGTAGTACGTCAGCAGTCGCGGCGTGCCGTCGACCACCTTCGGGGACGGATCCGTAGCGCCCTGCGGCGCCTTCGTGCCCTTGCCCCCGGTCTTGCCGCCCTTCGGCGGAGCCCCGGCGCCCTTCGCGGGCGCCTTCGTCGCTTTCGCCTCAGCCATCGTTACCGGTTCCTCGCGATCGACTGCCCGGACTTCACGGCGATCCGTTCAACCGTGCCGTCC
>JAYUZK010000099.1:0-3194 GCA_043751835.1 Gemmatimonadota bacterium
GATGGCTACGTTTGCCGGGACTGGCGCCTGAGCCACAGAGGAGGATTGCAATGGAGCTGGGAATGATCGGCCTCGGCCGGATGGGAGCGAACATGGTACGCCGCCTCATCCGGGGTGGGCACCGCTGCGTCGCGTATGACCGCTCGGCCGACGCGGTCGCGGCCCTTGCCGCCGAGGGCGCCGTGGGCGCCGCCTCGGAAGCGGAATTCGTTCGGGCGCTGGCGCAGCCGCGGGCCGTCTGGCTCATGGTTCCGGCGGCGCTGGTGGATCGGGCGATCGACGGGCTCGTGCCCCTGCTCTCGCCGGGGGACATCATCATCGACGGCGGCAATTCCTTCTTCCAGGACGACATCGCCCGGTCCGGCCGCCTCCGGGCGGCCGGGGTGCATTACGTGGACTGCGGCGTCAGCGGCGGGGTCTTCGGTCTCGACCGCGGTTACTGTCTGATGATCGGTGGCGAGCCGGAGATCGTCAGGCACCTGGGTCCGATTTTCGTCACGCTGGCCCCAGGCCAGGCCTCCGTTCCCCCGACCGCCGGCCGTGCCGAGGGCGCCGGCACCGCCGACCAGGGGTATCTGCATTGTGGACCGCCCGGGGCCGGCCATTTTGTGAAGATGGTGCATAACGCGATCGAGTACGGGATGATGGCGGCGTATGCCGAGGGGTTCAACATCCTGGCCCACGCCGGGGCCGGGGCGCACGCCCGCGAGGTGGATGCCGAGACGACGCCGCTCAGGAACCCCGAACACTACCAATACGACTTCGACGTCGCCGAGATCGCCGAGCTCTGGCGGCGGGGGAGCGTGATTCCGTCGTGGTTGCTCGACCTCTCGGCCCAGGCCCTCGTCGCCGATCCCACGCTGGCCAAGTTCGGTGGCCGGGTCTCGGACTCGGGCGAAGGGCGCTGGACGCTGGCGGCGGCGAATGACCTGTCGGTCCCGGTTCACGTGCTTTCGGCTGCGTTGTTCGAGCGGTTCACTTCGCGGGGCGAGGCCGACTTCCAGAACCGGCTGCTCTCCGCCCTCCGCTTCCAGTTCGGGGGCCACATGGAGAAACCCGCCTCGTGACCACCGACCGATCCGACGCGCTCGTCTTCCTCGGCGCCACCGGCGATCTGGCGTACAAGAAAATCTTTCCCGCTCTCCATGCCATGGCGAAGAAGGGGGCGCTCGACGTGCCCGTGCTGGGCGTGGCGTCGTCCGACATGACGACTCAGCAGCTGGTGGACCGGGCACGGGCCAGTATCACGGAGCACGGGGGCGGGGTGGACGAAACGGCGTTTGCCGTCCTGGCCGCAGCGTTGTCCTATGTCCGGGGCGACTACCGCCAGGCTGAGACGTTCACCAGGATCCGTTCGGCGTTGGGCAGCGCCAAGCACCCGCTGTTCTACCTCGCCATTCCTCCGTCGCTGTTCGAAGCCGTCGTGGAGGGGCTGGCGGGTGCCGGGTGCACCGGCGGCGCACGGGTGGTTCTGGAGAAGCCGTTTGGCCGAGACCTTGCCTCCGCACTGGCGCTCAACGCCACGCTCCGGGCTCGCTTTGGCGAGGAGTCGATCTTCCGGATCGATCACTATCTCGGCAAGGAGGCCGTCCAGAACCTTCTGTATTTCCGCTTCGCCAACGCCTTTCTCGAACCGGTCTGGAACCGCCACTACGTCGAGAACGTGCAGATCACCATGGCCGAGACGTTCGGGGTGAATGGGCGCGGCAAGTTCTACGAGGAAACCGGCGTCATCCGCGACGTGATCCAGAATCACTTGCTGCAGGTGGTGGGGTTCCTCGCCATGGAGCCGCCGACCAGTTCCTATCACGAGGCGATCCGCGACGAGCAGGCCAAGATCCTCCGGTCGATCCGGCCGATGCAGCCATCGGATCTCGTGCTCGGCCAGGTCGAGGACTACCGAGCCGAGGCCGGGGTGGCGCCGAACTCGCGGGTGCCCACGTTCGCGGCGGTCCAGCTCCACATTGACTCCTGGCGCTGGGCCGGGGTGCCGTTCTACATCCGGGCCGGAAAGAGCCTGGCGATGACGGCGACCGAGGTCATCGTGGAGCTCAAGACCCCGCCCCAGGTAGTCTTTCGCGAAGCGTCGGCCGCGATGGGCAACTACGTCCGGTTCCGGCTGGGACCGGATGTCGTCATTGCGTTGGGTGTGAGCGCCAAACGCCCGGGTGAAGGCATGGCTGGGCAGGCCACGGAGCTGTCGCTGGTCCGCCAGCATCACTCCGACGAAATGGACGCGTACGAACGTCTCCTCGGTGACGCCATGCAGGGCGACGCCACCCTCTTCGCGCGGCAGGACGTCGTCGAAGCGGCCTGGCGGATCGTCGATCCACTCCTCCAATCGCCGGCGGAACCCATCAGCTACCCCGCCGGGACCTGGGGACCGGCTGAGGCCGATGCCTTGCCGGCGGCGGTCGGCGGGTGGAGCAATCCCCAGTGAAGGTGCTCGTCATCGATGTCGGCGGCACCCACGTCAAGCTGTTGTCCACCGGCCGGCGGGTGCCGGTCAAGGTCGACTCCGGGCCGACGCTCACGCCGGCGCAGATGGTACGACAGGTGAAGGCCGCCACCAGCGGGTGGGCGTACGACGTGCTCTCGATCGGATTTCCGAGTCCCGTCAAACACGGCAAACCCCTCTGCGAGCCGGTCCATCTCGGCCGCGGCTGGGTCCGGTTCGACTTCGAGCGGGCGTTCGGCTGCCCGGTTCGCCTCATCAACGACGCCGCGATGCAAGCCCTGGGCAGCTATGCGGGTGGCCGGATGCTCTTCCTCGGTCTGGGTACCGGGCTCGGTTCCGCCGCCATCGACGATGGGCATCTGGCACCGATGGAGCTCGCCCATCTGCCGTACCAGAAAGGGAAGACGTTCGAGGACTATCTCGGAGCCAGCGGGCTCAAGCGACTTGGGCGCAAGCGATGGGAGCGCCATGTGCACGACGTGACGGAGCGGCTTCGGGCCGCGCTGGTCTGCGACTACGCGGTTCTCGGCGGAGGCAATGCCCGGGCCCTCAAGTCGATCCCTCCGCACGCCCGGCTGGGAGACAACGCGAACGCCTTTCTCGGCGGGTTCCGACTCTGGCAGACACCATTGCAGCGGACCCGCAGGTTACCCCGCCATTCTTCCATGGAACCCGATGCCTGACCGAAACTTGCCACTGTTCCGCTGGACGACGTTTGCCGCCGCTTCCGGTGTCA
>JAYUZK010000100.1:0-6078 GCA_043751835.1 Gemmatimonadota bacterium
GGAAGTCCTCCTCGCTCTGCGGCAGACCGAAGAGCGCGACCGGCTGCGCCACGAAGTGGCCACCCTCCGCGCGACCCTCGGATCGAAGGGGCTTGAGCCCATGCTGGTGGCCGAGGATCCCAAGATGCGGTCGATCCTGGAGGTCGCCGCTCGGGCGGCGGCCTCCGATCAGACGGTGATCATCACGGGCGAACCAGGCACCGGCAAGGCACTGCTTGCCCGCGCCATGCACCGCTTCAGCCGGCGCGGCGACGGCGCCTTCGTGGCGATCGACTGTACCGCAGCGCCCGATTTCTTCGGGCCCAACGGCGATGGCGCCGCGGCAAACTCGGCCGATCCCCAAAGCGTCTGGCGCTCCGCCAGCCGGGGGACTCTCCTCCTCGAAGAGGTCGAGGCCCTCACGCCTGAGAGCCAGAGCATCCTGGTGTCGCGGCTTGGCATTGGTAACGGCCGCGGCTCCTCGGCGATCGCGCCCGATCCCGATGTGCGGCTGATGGCCACCGCCGAAAAGCAGCTGGGGCGCCTGATCGACGAAGGCAAGCTGCGGGCGGATCTGGCTCAGCGGCTCGGCATCACGACGCTCGATCTGCCTCCGCTCCGCGAACGGCGTGATGACATCCCCGCGCTGGTGACCCACTTCCTTCAGCAGGTAGCGGCCAAGACCGGGCGCCCGATCAGCATCACCCCCCAGGCGATGGCCTCGTTGGTCGCCTACTCCTGGCCCAGCAACGTCCGCGAACTCCGCCAGGTGGTCGAGCGCGCCGCCGTTCTGAGCCCCTCCGGCAAGCTTGATCGGTCCGATTTCCCTGTCCTCGTCTCGGCGGGTCGTAGCTCGAGCGGGGGGACCGGTGAATTTGCGCTCAAGCCCCAGGTCGAGGCGTTTGAGCGGGAGATCATCCTCCGTGCCCTGGCCGGTTGTGGTGGAACCCGCCGGGAAGCCGCGCGCCTCCTCCGGATCAGCCTGCGGACCCTCTTCTACAAACTCCGGCGGTACGGTCTCGCCTGAACTGGTTCGCCGTCCCGTTCCGGGGCGGCGTTTTGTTTCCTTCCGCGCCCGATTGGTTAAGTCACCGCCGCCTCGCCGGTCAGTATTGTCCCCATGCGAGACAGGGAATCTGGTTTCAGTCTGATCGAGGTCATGATCGCGGTGCTGCTGCTGGCGATGGCGGTGACCGGGTTCGTCCGGGCCACGCTCGCCGGCACCGGGGCGATCGCGGCGGGCCGCCGCTGGACGGCCATGGCCGCCGCGGCCGACTCTGAGGTCGGCCGGATCAGCCGAGACTACCGGGCGGCCTCGCCCGATTGCCGGGTTCCCCCTCCCGGCACCCGGGTCAGCCCGGATGGGATCGGGGTGGACTGGACGGTCACCGGGGATTCAATCCGGCTCGCCGTGCTGGTCGAGGTCCGGGCCCTCGCCACCCGGCGGCCACTGATCGACACCCTCACCACCGTGGTCCGCTGCCAATGAAATGCGCCTTCGGCTTCTCCCTTGTGGAACTGCTGGTGGCGATTGTGATCGCGTCCGGCATGGCCATCGCCGCCGCGAATACCCGATTCTTTCTCGAGGGGCGCCTCCGAAGCCGCCTTGAGCGGGCCGGCGCGGCGGCCACGCTCCGAACGGCATCCACCCTGCTTCGAGCGGAACTCGAGTCACTCGGCAGCGATGCCATATCCGGCGGCGATCTCGTGGCCGTGAGCGGAACCTCCCTGACCTATCGCGCCCATCGCGGTGGTGGCGCCATTTGCCGGATTGCTCCCGATTCGGTCCTGATCGAGCCCGCCCGCCTTGGCCGGTGGCGAACCCGCGATCCGATCGCCGGACGCGACAGCCTGATGGTGTATCGCCCGGCCGGCGTCGGGCGGCCCGAGGGGTGGGTGCCGGTGGCACTGTTGGGGGGCCCGGCGCCGGCTATGTGTCCCGACGGTGCCGGGGCCGATCTCTACTTCACCTCGCTCGATTCCGTCGCGATCGCCGCGGCCGGGCTGCCGACCGCATCGATTGGCCGGTGGTTCGAGACCGCCGCTCTCACCGGATATGCCAGCTCCGTCGGCTGGCAGCTCGGATACACGGGTCTTTCTGCCTCAGCATCGATCCAGCCGGTCGCCGGGCCACTCGCGGGTCGGGCCGGCTTTCGCCCCACCATCAACGATCGGCTGGGCTTTCCGGCAGGCACTCTGGCCGATGGGGCCGAATTCGAGGTCAGCCTTGTCGCGGTGGCCCGCCGCGATATTGCCGTCGGTTCGGGCCGGAGCTTGCCAGGGGCCGACAGCCTCCGATTGCTGGTACGTCTGGAGAATCAACCATGATCCTGATCGTGGTGTGGTTCATCCTGTCCCTGGCCTCGGCTGTCGGCATCACCCTTCCCGCCGCCACGGCGGAACTTGGCGCCGGACGGAATGCTTTCCTGGCGGCGAAAGCCCGGCGCCTGGCCAACGGCGAGCTGGCGCTGGTTGTCGATGGCCCCTGGCCAGACTCGGCCTTGGCCAATCCGGGCCGCCGATGGACCGACCTGGGCGGTTCGGTCGGTCCCGGCGTTCGAATCGCGAGGTGGATGGAGTCCGTTCCCGGACCGGCGAACATCCGCGTCGTTGGTGTGGAGGTCGACTTGATCGATCGGGCCGGACGGAACCGCGCCACGAGGTCGGTTGGCAGAATCGTTCAGTTTTCGGTCAGCCCAACCGATAGCTCAGTGACCATTCGAGCGGTGGCACGAGGGGGCCTCACGGGCGGTCAGTAGCGGTTCGCTAAGGCCCAATGGACTTTGCGAATGTTTCCGACGGTCTGGGGAGGTGCCCGAGGCCTCGCTGTCGGAGAGCCTGAGTTCAAGCGTATGAGCCGTAACGATTTGCTTGTTGCTGTGCGATTCTTCGCACCCCGCTGCCAGGCTTGGCATAGGCGTTGCCCCCGATTCGGTTACCGGTCGACACTGGGACTATTTTGCTGGGCGGTGGCAGGGGCTGGCGTGTCGCCGTGGCCTTGGTTTCCAAGGCGTTGTTGGTAAAGGGTTTGGTGCGGCGGTCGCGATCTGGGCCGCTTGCTTGACAAAAGGTTGCGCTACTCCTAGCGTGACCGTCAACCATCTTGGCACTAGGGCGGGTATGGGACTCTTCAACCGCACGCGCACCACGGTCGGCCTCGATATCGGCAGCGGTCTCATCAAGCTGTGTGTCATCACCCACGGCTCTGGCGAGCCGGTGTTGACCAAGGTGGGGATGAGGGCGGTTGTCGACGATGCCATCGTCGAGGGCGAGATCATGGATCCCGGCATCGTGGCCGCAGCGATCAAAAGCCTGTTCCAGGAACTCGGCATCAAACCCAAGAACGTAGTGACCGCCGTCGGCGGCCGCGACGTGATCATCAAGAAGATTCCCATGGATCGGATGAAGGAGTCCGAAGCGCGGGAGCTGATCCGCTGGGAGGCGGAGCAGCACGTGCCGTTCGACATGGACAACGTCGAACTCGATTTCCAGATCCTCGATCCGGAAAGCGAAGGGCTCCAGATGTCGGTTCTGCTGGTCGCCGCCAAGCGGGAACTGGTGGAGACCAAACTCTCGATCCTCAAGGACATCGGGATCGACGCCTCGGTGATCGACGTCGATGCCTTCGCCCTGCACAACGCCTTCGAAGTGAACTATCCGGACGCCATGAAGGGCGTCGTCGGTCTGGTCAACATCGGGCACGAGGCCACCAACGTGAACATCCTCGATGAGGGCGTTCCGGTGCTGACCCGCGATCTGCCCGTCGGGACCCGGCGGTTCCGGGAAGATCTTCAGCGGGAACGGGGGCTGTCGGCTGAGGAAGCGCAGAAGCTCCTCCAGGGCTTCGAGACCTCAGACGTGCTGACGCCGTTTCTGCAGAGCCGGGGCGAAGAGCTGGCCGTCGGGATTGAACGCGCGGCGGCCTTCCTCCAGACCGCGAGCCGCTCGTCCGTGGGCTTGAGCCGCCTCTTCCTGTCTGGCGGCGGAGCCCGGATTCCGGGGCTCGCCAAGGTCCTGGGCGATCGGCTCAAGATGCCGGTTCAGCTCGCCAACCCGATCGAGCGGATCCAGGTGGCGGACGGTGTGTTCGACCAGATGAACGTGGACGAAGTGGCTCCATTGCTCATGCTCCCCGTGGGGCTCGCCCTGCGGACTGCCGCGTGAGGGAGGCGTTACCAATCGATGATTAACATCAATCTCAAACCGGGCCACAAGCGCGCCAGCGGCAAGACGTCGCTGGGCGGATCGCTGGACCAGCTCAAGAGGCTCGGCCAGAAGATCAAGGACCCCTATCGTCTCGGGGCGCTCGCGATCAGCCTCTTCTGGCTTGGCTATGTCGGTATCACCCAGCTTGGCGCCGGCACCGAGCTCGCCAATCTCGAGCCGAAACTCGAACAGGCCCGTGCCGAGAACCACCGGTTCCGGGCGTTCCTCGGCGAGAAGCGTCACCTCGAGGCGGTTCGCGATTCGATCCAGGCGCAGATCGAGACGATCAAGACCGTCGACGCGGACCGCTACGTCTGGCCCCGGATCCTCGATGAAGTTGCCAGGGCGGTGCCGCCATATACCTGGCTGACCGACGTCAAGTTCGAGGCCATCGCGGTCGCGATTGTCACCGATACCACGAAGAAGGTTGTCGCGCTGCCGGCGGTCCAACTGGCCATCAATGGACGAACCGTCGACATCCAGGGCTACACCAGGCTGCTCCGGCAACTCGAGGATTCTCCGTTCCTGAAGGATGTGACCGCGGTGTCGGCCAGCACCGTGCTCGACCAGAACCGCGCCGTCACCGCCTTCGTGCTACGGGCGACCTTCCAGCGCCCCGGGGAAAATCCGGTTCGCCACGCGGAACAGACGCCGGCCTCCGCGGCTCCCGCCGCCAAGCCGACCACCGTGGCTCAGAAAGAGGACTGACCAATGGGCATGCTTGATAATCCCAAGTCGGCCCCGGTCATCGGAGTCGTGATCGCCGGCCTGATCGGCTACATGTTCTACACCGGCGAAGTGGTGAAGGCCATCGGTGTCGAGGGTGTTCCATTCAAGAAGGAACACATCAAGACGGTCCAGGACTCGATCAACTTCCTCGAGGCCCAGACCGACAGCGTCAAGCGCGACCTCGCGCGGGGCACCATCGAAGATCTCAAGAGAAAGGTCGAGTCGCATCGCGGCACGCTCACGATCCTCCGCCAGCTGGTGCCGGACCGGAACGAGGTGCCCAACCTGCTCGACGACATCTCGACTCGTGCCAAGATCCGAGGCGTGAACCTCGCCGAGGTGGTGCCGCAGCCGGTCGTCGGTGGCCCGTCGCCGTTTGACACCTATGCCTACCGGATGTCCGTGATCGGGCGATACGATCAGATCGGCGAGTTCCTCGCCGACATCGCGAGCCTTCGCCGGATCATCGTGCCCTACGACGTGACAATCGTTTCGGCGGCTGCCGCGCAGGCCAAGGCCCTCGGCGACCCGACCAAGGCGATGCTCGAAGCCAAGTTCCAGATTCGGACCTACGTGAAGGGCCAGGCGGCTCAGCCCGAAGGAGGCAAGGGTGGCAACTAAGTTCCTCGCGCTGCTGGCCGCCGGCGGACTACTCCTCCCGGCGTGCGGCCGCGGCGCCGATGCCGGGGCCAAGCAGGCCGCCCTGGCGCCAGCCAAGCCTGCGGCAAAGCCCGAGGCCAAACCGGCCGCGGCGGCGCCGGTGCCCGCCGCGACGCCCGCTCCGGCCAAGGTTGCAGTAGCAGCCATGGACTCGGCTGGGGCGCCGGCGGCCCAGGATGAGGCGCTCGGTCGGGATTCGTTCGCCTACACCGGCGGAAGCCGCGATCCCTTCGTCTCGCTCCTGTCGACGACCCGGCTCGGTCCGGAACTGCCGGATCTGGTTCTGGTGGCGATCTACTACGACACCCGCAACCCGGCCGCCAGTGTGATCGTGATGCGGGAGAAGATTGGCAATCGCAAGTACAACCTGCGGACCGGCGACCGGCTTGGCCGGCTGCGGGTCACCGCGGTTCAACCGAAGGACGTCTCGTTCACCATCGACGATTTCGGGACCGAGCGGCAAGAAACCGTGTCACTGCGGAAGCAGGGGGACAACCGATGACG
>JAYUZK010000101.1:0-5974 GCA_043751835.1 Gemmatimonadota bacterium
GGATTGCCCTGGTTGGAGGCGAGCGGGTGGCGGTCTTCCGGCACCAGGATCGGCTGTCCTGCGTCTCCAACGTCTGCAAACACCAGAACGGCCCCCTCGGCGAAGGCCGGATCATTGACGGTTGTATCACGTGCCCCTGGCATGGCCATCAGTTCCGGCCTCACGACGGCACCTCGCCCCCGCCCTTCACCGATTCGATCCCCACTTTCAACTTGCGGATCGAGGCCGGCCGGGTCCTTGTCAATCACCGACCCAATCCCTCGGGAACGGCCGTCGAGCCGGTGCCGGTGCCCGGAACCGCTGCGGCGGACGAGGTGGCGTTCTACGTCGGCTACCAGCCCAAGGCGCCGGCCGGTCTGGCCCGCTTTCTCGGTCGGCGGGTCGTGATCGGCCTGATCCTGATGCTTGGCCTGATCGGGACCTGGGCCTGGGCTCAATCGACGTACGCCGAGGCTACCTTCGAATACGGTACGATCCGAAGCGTGGTGGGCGTCGTGCGGATGGACCCCTACCCGACACTGTTTGTCGACGAAACCCCGTTGCCGCGCCCCGTCGTGCGGTATCTCCTGGCCGCCGCGGGGAAGCATGGCGCCGACGCGGCGGTCGCAGGGCTGAGTGGCCACCGAGTGCGAATCAGCGGAACCCTCGCCTATCGGGACCAAGCCACCCTGCTCGAGATCGCCGCTACCGAGGATCTTGGTCCTTCGGCGGCCGGACCCCCCGTCGCGCCCCGCGACCTCGGCGTCTTTTCGCTCGACGGCGAGATCGTCGACAGCAAGTGCTATCTCGGCGTGATGAACCCGGGCGAGGGCAAGACCCATCGAGGCTGCGCCGCACGGTGCCTGAGCGGCGGGACCACCCCGCTGTTCGTCACCCGGGGCGCCGGTGGGCAGCGCCTCGAGATGATCATGGTGGCGGACGCCATGAAACCGATCGTTGGCACGGATCGTTTTGCCGGCAAGCGACTGCACCTCACGGGTCGCGTGTACCAGCGGAGCGGAGTGTGGTTCCTGCAAACGGAGTTGCCGGCGGTGGCGCCATGACAACGACCGGTAGGTTGAGCGAGGTGTCGGCGTACCCGATGGAACCCGGGTCCATTCCGGACCGGGAGGTCGAAGCGGGCAGCTACACCCTCCGGTTTGCCCGGTCCGCCGAGGATCTCGACCGGGTCCTGCAACTCCGGTATCGGATTTTCAACCTCGAACTGGGCGAGGGTCTCGACGACTCCCACCAGACCGGTCGCGACGACGACGGGCTCGACCCTCGCTTTCACCACTTGATGATCGTCCACCGGGCCACCGACACGGTGGTCGGCACCTACCGCCTTCAGACGGCCGAGATGGCCCAACACTTCGGCGGGTTCTACGGCAGCCAGGAGTTCGATCTCTCCACCATTCCGCCCGCCATCGCACTGCAGTCGGTCGAGATCGGCCGAGCTTGCGTGGCCCGGGAATACCGGAACGGTCGGGTCCTCCATCTCCTCTGGCGCGGATTGGCCGAGTATCTGGCGTGGAATGGCAAGCACGTCCTCTTCGGCTGCTGCTCGCTCACCAGTCAGGATCCGGCTCTGGGCCTCGCCGTGCATCGCCATCTGGCCGGGATCGGGTCGGTCCATCCCTCGATCCAGGTGCTGCCGCGGCCCGAGTGCCGACTCGAATTGCCTGCCCACGCTACCCTGCCGAAGCCCTCGGTGCCGGCCCTGTTCCAGACCTATCTCAACGTCGGAGCCAAGGTCCTCGGCCCACCGGCCATCGACCGGCTCTTCAAAACCATCGACTGGCTGGTCATACTCGATACTCGGGAGATAGATTCCGCGACGTACCGTTTCTTCTTTCGGTGACCATTTCTCGTTCCGCGATCAAAGCCGAAGTCTTCGGAAGTGAATCCGGAGAAATCCTCCGCAGCCTCAAAGGTCGCGGAGCGGTTCGGTCCGTGCTCCGGATTTCGGCGATCACGGTGTGGACCGGCTGCCTCCTCGTCGTGCTCCTGGTCGGGATGTGGGCGTCCGCCCCATGGCGGCGAGCCCGTCTTGGCTGGAGGAACCGGATCGTCAAACGGTGGGCCCGAGGCATGGCCGGCATCGTCAACATGCGGATGGAGGTCATCGGCACCCCGCCGCCGGCTCCCTTCTTCCTGGTAGCCAACCATTTGAGCTACGTGGACATCGTCCTCCTCCTCGCCAACGTGGACGGCGTCTTCGTTGCCAAACGGGAACTAAATCAATGGCCGGTCGTTGGATACCTTACCCGTCTGGTCGGGACGATCTTCCTGAACCGCAACAGTCGCCGGGACGCCCGCCGGGTCCTCCAGGTCATCGACCAGCGGATCCGGGAAGGCGACGGGGTCGTGGTGTTCCCGGAAGGAACCAGCGGAGATGGAGCCGAGGTCTATCCGATGAAGACGGCGATGTTCGAGTGGGCAGCGGAGCGGCAGCATCCCGTCCGGGTGGCTGCGATTCACTATTTCACCGGCGAAGGCCTCCCGCCAGCACGGGATGCGATCTGCTGGTGGGGGACCATGAGCTTCGTGCCCCACGTGCTCGGTCTCTGCCGATTGCCCGGGTTTACCGCCAATCTGCATTTTTCACCGGATCCGATCAGCGCGGCCGACCGCACCATCCTGGCCGAGCTGGCGCGCGAGACGATCGCCGGCCACTTCGTACCCCACACCGAACCGACCGGGAGTCCCCCATGATCGCCGCCAATCAGGGCCTCCTCGATCAGGCCTGCCGACTGCTGGTCCGGCTCGACGACCAGCAGTATGGCGGCATCCGCGGGCACCACTCGTCGGCCGGCGCCCATCTCCGCCACGTGATCGAGCACTACCAGTGCTTCGTCGAAGGGCTGCCCGCCGGCCGAATCGACTATGACGCCCGTCGTCGTGACGTCACCATCGAGACCTCGACTGTCCGTGCAATTGCCGTCCTCCACGACCTGGCTCGCGATCTCGATCAGGTGCGCGCTCTGCCGCTCGACCGGTCGGTGATGGTGCAGATGCGCTGCGCCGCCGACGAGCCCACCGAAACCTGGGCCGCGTCGACCGCGGGCCGGGAGCTCCAGTTCCTCGTCAGTCATGCCGTCCATCACTACGCCCTGATCCGGATGCTGCTGGAGCGGGACGGCGTGGCAGTCGAGGCCGATTTCGGGATCGCACCGTCCACCGTACACGCCCGAGCCGCCAAGTAGGTGTGCACCCTCAGCTGGCTCCCGACCCACGACGGTTTTCGCCTCTACTTCAACCGCGACGAACGGCGCACCCGGGCGCGGGGTCGCCCGCCAAGAATCAGTGTCCCCGAGGCCGGTGGCTTCCTCGGCCCCGTGGACGGTGACTTTGGCGGCACCTGGATCGGGGTGAATCGGTTCGGACTGGCCGGCGCCATCCTCAACCGCTATGAGGACACGCCGGTCGGAGCACCGCCGGGCCGGGTCAGTCGCGGTCTTCTGCTCCGCAACCTGCTGCTCGAGTCGCGCTCGACCGCAGAGATGGTCCGCCGAACCCGCCGGGCCCGGCTCCACGACTATCTCCCGTTCACCATCGCGGCGGTCATGCCCGGCCAGGCGGTCAACCTGATCGACTGGAACGGCCGATCGCTCGAGCTGACGCGCACTCGCCGGCCTGGCCTCCTCCGGACCAGCTCCGGCGCGGATCAGGGCGCGGCCGATGGCGCCCGCCGCCTCGCCTATCGACAGCTCGCCGGTGACCACCTCGAGCCAACCCCGGCCCTGCTCCGCCGGCTCCACCGGAGCCACCTGCCCAGCCGCGGTCCGCTCTCCGCCTGCATGCACCGGCCCGAAGCCAAGACCCAGAGCTTCACCGAGCTCGAGGTGGGGCTGCGGTACGCCACCATGTGGTACGCCGCCGGGTCGCCCTGCCGGGCTCGCCTGATCCGGGCCGGACGGATCACCCTCCGACACCGGCAATGAGCCTTCGGCTCGGTCGGCTGGTCGGCTGGGGCTACGTCGCGGCGCTTGGCGCGTCCACGGTGGTACGATGGCGGGAGCCATTCGTTGAGCGGCCGGACGACGACGAGAAGAGCGTCATCGTCGCCGCTCCGGCCGGTGGGGCGCCGGTCCGGATCGCCTATCGCGAGCTGGGACCGGCGGCAGCCGATGGGCTCCCGGTCGTTCTCATCCACGGAAGTCCCGGTGACAATGGCGAGGTGACCCGGATCGCCCTGGCGCTCGCTCCCACCCGCCGCGCCATCGCGCCCGATCTGCCGGGCTTCGGTGGGTCCACCCGGACAATCCCGAACTACTCGGTTCGCGCGCACGCAGAGTACGTCGCCCGCCTGCTCGATTCGCTGCGCATTTCGCGGGCTCACCTCGTCGGCTTCAGCATGGGCGGGGGCGTCGTCATCAACCTCGCCGACCTCATCCCCGAGCGGGTGGCGTCGCTGACCCTGCTCTCGGCCATCGGCGGCCAGGAATACGAGATGTTCGGCGAATACCATCTCAACCACCTCATTCACGGGGTTCAGTGGGCCGGCCTCTGGGGCCTCATCAACGGCGTGCCCCATTTCGGAGCCTGGGATGGCGGCGGCCTCACGGTCGAATACGCCCGGAATTTCTACGATACCGACCAGCGCCCGCTCCGTGGCATGCTGACCCGCTGGCAGGGGCCGGCTCTCGTCATCCAGGGCGACAAGGATCCGCTCGTCGACCCCGCGGTGGCCCGTGAGTCGTACCGGCTGATCCCGCAAAGCGAAATGGTGATGTTCGGCGACCAGCGAGCCGATCATTTCATGGCGTTCGAGCGGCCCGACACGCTGGCCGCCCGGATGGTCGACTTCTTCTCGCGGACCGAGCGCGGCGCCACCGCGGTTCGGGCCACGGCCGCTCCCGACCGGATCAGGGCGGCAGCCCGGCCGTTCGACCCCGCCTCGGTCCCGCCGCTCGTCGGCGTGGCGTTAGGTCTGATGCTCCTCCTCCTCGCGGCCGCCACGTTCGCGAGCGAGGATCTGGCCTGCATCGCGGCCGGAATCCTGGTCGGCCGTGGCACCCTCGATTTCCCGCCGGCGACCATCGCCTGCGCCATCGGCATCGTCCTCGGCGACCTCTGGCTCTTCGGAATGGGACGGTGGCTGGGCCGGCCGGCCCTGACCCGCGCCCCGCTCCGCTGGTTCCTCTCGGCCGACGCGATCGACCGCGGTTCGGCATGGTTCAATCAGCGGGGGCTCACCCTCATCCTCCTCACGAGGTTCATTCCCGGAACTCGGCTCCCGACCTACTTCACCGCGGGAGTTCTCCGCACCGGCGCCCTTCGTTTTCTGGGCGCGTTCCTGATCGCCGCCGTGCTCTGGACCCCGCTCCTGGTGGGCGCGAGCGCTCTGTTCGGCCAGGAGATTCTGAACCGGTTCGCTGCGTTCCAGCGGATGGCCATCCCTGGCCTGCTGGCGATCGCGGTGGTGCTGGCAGCGGTCTTCAAGATCCTGGTGCCACTGGCGAGCTGGAAAGGCCGCCGGATGCTGCTCTCCCGCTGGCGCCGGCTCACCCGCTGGGAGTTCTGGCCTCGGTGGGCGTTCTACCCGCCCGTGGTCATCTCCATCGCCTGGCTGGTGATCAAGCACCGCCGCCCAACCCTGTTCACCGCGGTCAATCCCGCCATTCCCGGGGGCGGATTCGTCGGCGAGTCGAAAGCCCGGATCCTGGCCGGCCTCGCCCATGCGCCGGATCGGATCGCCCGGTGGCGCCTGATCGACGCCCCGGACGCGACCGCCCGGATGACCGCGCTCGAGGCCTTCCGAACCGACGCAGATCTTGCCTGGCCGGTGGTGCTCAAGCCCGATGTCGGCGAGCGGGGCGGCGGGGTCGCGGTAGTGCGGTCCGACGAGGAGGCCCGGCGCTATCTCGCGGCGTCGAGCGAGCCGGTAATCGCGCAGGAGCACGTCCCGGGGGTCGAGATCGGCGTCTTCTACTACCGGATCCCCGGCGAGCCGCACGGCCACGTCTTCGCCATCACCGACAAACGGTTCCCC
>JAYUZK010000102.1:0-11367 GCA_043751835.1 Gemmatimonadota bacterium
TGCCGAAAAGCCGAGTCCCCGACCCCGGCCTTTTCGCTGTTCCGCTCCAGCTGATCGAGTTGGTCCTTCAGTTGTTCGGCCCGATCCATCAGCTCTTGCTGGTCGTGGGCCACTTGTTCGGCCCGCTTCTCCTCCTGGAAGCCCATCGAGGGGTCACCCTTGTCGCCCTGCTGGGCCCGGGTCTGCTCGCGGCTCAGGTCTTCCGTCTGGCGCTGGAGCTTCTTGCTCTCGGCCACAAGCGAGTCGATTCGTTTGCCAGCCTGTTTCGTGGCGGATCGCTGCTCGGTCCTCGCTTCCGCGTCGGTCGGGACGATCAGGACGAATGTCTTCGAGCGGCCAACGTTTCCTGCCGGAGAGTTGTCCCGGGCCGTGGCCCAATATTGCAGCGTGTCGCCGGGTGCCAGCCCAAAGCGGGTCAGATCGAGCCGGGTCGACAGGAACGCCCGGTCGTTGGCACCCACGGGCACCGGCAACGCCATCGTCACCACCTGGCGGTCCCCTCGGGTCCTGGCTACCGACACCCCGACCGCGGAGAGGCCGTGGTCGTCGCGGGCGTCGATGACCAGCGCTACCTCATTCCCGAGCACCGGCATGGTGTCCTGGCCGGGCACCGGAACCTCGACGACGGGCGGCAGGTCAGGCACCACCGTGATCGGAAGGCGGACCGGATCTCCGCCAACCGGCGCTCCGTCTCGCGTGGTCAGAACCAGTTCGAGACCGCCGGACTTCCGAGGGGTGATCAACCCGGAGAACTCCCGTCCTGCGATGGCGAGAGGGACCGACCCGTCTTCCGTTCGCCAAGAGGCGGCGGACAATTCGGCCGTCGCCTCGCCGGAGGCTTTCAGCCGAGTCCCGGCCGGGACGAGCAACGTGTCGCCGCCCGTCGGCAACACTTCGTCTTCCATTTTGAGATAGGGAGGATAGATGGCTGTAACCGTCAGGCGTCCCAGGAATACCGGCAGTCTGACGTGCACCATCACCGTATCCGACGTGCGCCCGCCGCTTTCCAGAAAGGCAAAGAGGTCACCCTCCAGCGGACCGGAGTTCCGGATCGCCCGGCCGGCCGAGTCGAGTTCGACGGTTGTCTGCCGCCATGATTCGCCCTTGCCCCGGAGCCAGAGACGGGCCTCGGCCCGCCCCGCGGCCCGGGCGGAGAAGCGGACCGAATCACCCCGGTCCACCGTCGGACGATCCGCCTTGAGAGCGACCGGCACCCGGAACAGCGCCCACGCCTCGGCGGGTGACCAGAGTTGGGCCACCGCCCCGCTGAACGGTCGGACCCCGGCAAGGAGGGCTCCAGCCAGAACCACGGCGGCGGCGCCGATCGCCCGCCAGCGCTCGACGCCCATCCGCCATGGGGCCACCGCTGCAGGGCCCCCGTCGGTCAGCATCGCGGCGCATGCCTGGTCCGCGGCGGCCAGGAGGTCCGCGCTGGTACCCGCCGACGCCGGCTCGAGCAGACTGGTCACCGCGCCGCACCGCCAACCCGGCGCCGTCTCGACCATCGCCGCGAGGCGACCGGCCTCGAGGCCCGCGAGGAGTCGGCGGCCTGCGATCCCCGCCCCGACCACCGCCGCCACCGCGAGCGCCCAGGCGACGACCACCCAGAGCGGCGAACGGACGGCTCCCAGCCGGACCAGCCACGCCGGCACCGCCAGCGCAAATCCGGCCGCCGCGACGGCCGCCAGACCGGCCGCGGCCGCGGCGAGACGGCGCAGGGGCTGCCCCAGCTGGGCGAGGGCCTCGGGGGTGCGACCGGGGATCATGCCTAACGACTTCCCACCGCATAGAGGAACAGATTGACGCCCATCCGAAGCGCGGCCTCGTGCTTTTCGGGGGGATCATGGTGGACGTCGGGATCTTCCCAGCCGTCGCCCAAGTCGCTCTGATAGCTGTAGTAGAGGGCCAGCCGCCCGTCGAGAAAGATCCCGAACCCCTGGGCGGGTTTCCCATCGTGTTCATGAATCTTCGGAATACCCTTGGGAAATTCATAGACCAGCCGGTAGATCGGATGGGTCCATGGTACTTCAACCAGCGGCCGGTCGGGAAACAGCCTGGCAATCTCCTTGCGGACCGACTCGTCCATCCCGTAGTTGTCGTCGATGTGGAGGAACCCGCCCTGGCCGAGGTACTGTCGGAGACTCACCAGATCAGCGGCACTCCACTTCACGTTGCCGTGGCCTGTCATGTAGATGTACGGAACGCCCCACAAGTCGTCCTCGCCGAGCCGGACCACCCGCTCTCGCGGACCGACTCGGAGCGACGTCCGCTCCCCGATCGCCTTGAGCAGATTCGGCAGGCTCGAAGGGTTGGCGTACCAGTCCCCACCGCCGTCGTAGTGCAGCCGGCCCACCGTCATCGCCTCCTGCCCTACGACGACCCGGGCACCGGCCATCAGAACTGCCACGAGCAACGAACCGCGCACTATTCCTCCATCGCCAGCTTGTAGCTCTCGTTCCGCGGCACGCCGAACACCTCGGTCACCACCCTGGCCACCCGGCTTCGCTCCATCCCGGCCTCCATCAGGGTCCGCACCAGCGTCGCGACCTGAGCCTTGTCCGGCGGGGGCCGCTCGCCCGACCCGCCCTCGATCACCAGGGTCACCTCGCCACGGATGTCCTGGGCCGCCGCCCACCCGAGTAGCTGGTCAATGGTCCCATGCCGGTACTCCTCGAACCGTTTGGTCATCTCCCGCCCAACCATCGCGTACCGCTCCGGCCCGATCGTGGCGGCCAGGGCACCGAGCAGGGCGAGCACCCGCCCCGGAGCCTCGAAACAGACGATGGTGCAGTCGGCATCGCGAATCCGCTCCAGCCACTCGGTTCGGTCACCCCCCTTGCGAGGCGGAAACCCGAGAAAGATGTATCTGTCGCCCGGGAGTCCCGACACCATCAAGGCGGTCGCGACCGCCGATGGCCCCGGCAATGGAATGATCCGATGGCCGGCCGCCCGCGCCGCCGCGACCATCAGCGGCCCAGGATCGCTGACCCCCGGAGTCCCGGCGTCCGTCACCAGGGCAACGTCCTGCCCATCGGCGAGAGCCGCCAGCAACTTCTCCGTCTGGGCCTCGCTCGAATGGGCGTGCCAACTGACCAGCCGGGCTTGCGACCCGACGTGGGCAACCAGCTTCCGGGTTTCCCGGGTGTCCTCCGCGGCGACGATCGCCACTTGCCGGAGTACCTCCGCGGCCCTCGAGGTCAGGTCCCCGAGGTGCCCGATCGGCGTCGCGACGACGTACAGGGTGCCGGCCATGCCATAAAGAAAGGCCGGACCTCCGCCGCAGCAAAGGTCCGGCCCGTTCGCCCGCCCTCGATCCCGGTCGTCAGGCCGCGTGCTTGTTGATCCGCTCCTGGAGGGCGGCCTTTTGGGTCAGCCCGATCACCGAGTCAACCAGTATGCCGTCCTTGAAAAACAACAGCGTGGGGATCGACCGAACATTGAACTTCATCGAGGTCCGCTGGTTGGCGTCCACGTCCAGCTTGGCGATCTGAATCTTCCCGGCGTTACTGAGCGCCAGGTCCTCGAGAATGGGAGCGATGGCCCGACAGGGACCGCACCACTCGGCCCAGAAGTCCACCAGTACCAGGCCCTTGGCCTGTTCCACCGCCGACGAAAACGTATCGTCCGTCACGTGATTGATCATGTCACTCATCGTCCAACCCTCTCTCCAATCCTGTTAGTTTCCAAGCCGAGTATCGCTGACTGTACCTTCCGGAGGCCCTGGTGCTGTCCCAAGCCCGTATTGCCCACATCGGCGTGGCGGTCGAAAGTGTCGAGGCCAGCCTTGCCTTCTATCGCGACATCCTCGGTCTCGAGCCGCACCATGGGCCGGAAACCAGGGACGGTGCCACCATCGTGTCGCTGCCGTTCGGCGAGTCCGAGGTCGAACTGCTCGAACCGGTTACCCCGGACGGACCGATCGCCAGGTTCCTCGACAAACGGGGCCCCGGTATTCACCACGTCTGCTACCGCGTCGACGATCTCGATCAGGCTCTCGAGCGCTGCCGCCTGGCCGGCTACCGCCTGATCGACCCGGTTCCCCGGACCGGTGCCGGAGGCAAGCGGATCGCCTTCGTCCATCCCAAGGCCACCACCGGCATTCTCATCGAACTCACCGAATAGTCCGATGAACCAACGCCACCCCTCAGTCGGAGGTTCCCGGGTAACCCGACGGATTGGGCTGGCAGAACCGGCCCGGTACCCCGGCCGCGTTCAGATCGATGGCGTTGACGAGCCAGGTACCTTGTTTGGTAAGGATCATGGTAAACGGCACCGTCTTGACGCAGCCGCCCCGAGTAAGTTCCACCAGGATCTCCCGCCGGCCCTGTTTGCCACCGGCGAGGTTTTCGCCGAGGATCCGGGTCGTGCCGCCGCGGAGGTATGCCTGGATGACACCGACCCGCTGGACCCAGTTAGGCGGCGTGTTGGTCACCGATGCCGAGCCCTTTGCGGTACCCCAGAGTTCGCCCATCTGGGGCAGATTGCTGTCCGAGACCGCTTGCATGAACGCGGACGCCACCGCCGTTGGGGCGGCCGCCGACGATGGCGCCACGACCACCTGCTGGACCTTGGTGCTGCAACTCGCCACCAGGGCCGCCGCCATCAGGGTGCCGAGCGCGCCACGCGAAAGGTTCGATGCGCTGTGCCGAATCGTTACGGGCATTCGCCCCTCCCTGAAGATGACCGCGCCCGAAAGTAAATCGACCCGGAGTTCCTGAGCAATGCGTCCACTGCGCCTCTACATCAACATCGATCACGTTGCCACGGTTCGCGAAGCCCGGAAGACGGACGAGCCGGATCCGGTGGAAGCGGCGCGGATTGCCGAAGCCGCCGGCGCCCACGGCATCACCGTCCACCTCCGCGAAGACCGCCGCCATATCCAGGATTACGACCTCGAGCGCCTGGTACCGGTGCTCCGTTCCGTGCTCAACTGCGAGTTGGCGATGGCCCCGGACATCGTCGCCCTGGTGGCTCGACTGGCGCCCTACCAGGCCACGCTCGTGCCCGAGCGCCGTCAGGAAGTGACCACCGAAGGCGGCCTCGACCTCGGCGGTGACAACGGGCGCCTCCAGGAAGTGATCGCCCAGTTGGCCGCGGCCGGCATCCGGGTCAGCCTGTTCATCGACCCCGACCTCGCAACCATCGACCGCGCCCGGTCCCTCGGCGTCCCCGCGATCGAGCTTCACACCGGCCGGTACGCCCATACCTGGCGCCTTGGCCCCGACGCCCTCGCGCAGTTGAGCCGCGCGGTCGAGCACGCCGCGTCGATCGGGCTCGCGGTCCATGCCGGCCACGGTCTCACCTACGACAACGTGGGACCGGTCGCCGCGATCGAGCCGATCGAGGAGCTCAATATCGGGCACAGCATCGTCGGCCGGTCGATCATGACCGGCCTCTACGGAGCCGTCACCGAAATGCAACGAATCGTCCAGTCCGTCCGTCGGGCGCGTTGACCGGACCGCCGGAAGCGGCCTAGACTTCACCCATGGCACTGCCATCCGGCCGGCTCCAGTTCTTCATCCTCGAGGCGACCGACTATCTCGATCGCCTCGCGGCGATCGCTGTCGGCCCCTCCGCCCCGGAGGGAGATGACCTCGTCCGCCTCACCCGGGCCCTTCGCGGAGCTGCGCTGATGGCGGGCCTCGAGCCCTATGCGCAGGCGGCAGCCTCCCTCGAGCAGATCGCCAAGGCGCATCGCGATCAGCCGGTCGGCTGGACCGCCGAACGCCGCGCGCTCGTCGGTATGGCCATCGGGGAACTGAAACACTTGACCGGCCGAGCCACCGAATGGTCCGAGGCCGACGACCAGGCCGCCCGCGATCTCGCCCGGCGGGTGTCCGCCACATCCGGCGCGGCCCCGGCGCCCGCCCGGCAGGCGCCGCCCGCGGACAACGATCAACTCCAGCCGACCGTCCGGGAATTCGTCGGTCGTGAGGGGGCGGTGATCGCCGGCACCCTCGAACACGCCGCCGAATCGCTCGAGTTGGGCCAGCCTTCGCAAGCGGCCGACCTCGTCCTGGCCAAGCTCCAGCCCCTTCGAGGCCTGGCATCCCTACCCCGTCTGTCGCCTCTGCCCGAGTTCCTCGACGCCATCGAACTCACGATCCGCCAGGTTCAGGATGGCAGCGCGCCGCCTGACGGGCCTCTGGCGTTACGGCGCGCCGCGGCTGCGGTCTCGAGGCTTGCTCGGGAAATCGCCGACCACGGCGAGGCCAACTCGGACACCCCGGAGATCGCGATCGGCGCGGTGAGCCTGCTCGAATCCTTCGGCAGCGAACACGACGTCGTGCTGATCGAGACTCTCTTCAAGGCCGGCGATCCATCGCCGATCGTCGCCGTGGGTGAATCGCGGCAGCGCGACACCGCCCCGGCCGACCCGACCCTCGAGTTGGTCAGCCTCGCCGACCGGCTCCGCCAGGCAGCGGACCAAATGGGCCAGCCCGCCAGCTCAGCCGGCCGGACCTTGAACCTCTACGGTCTGGTGGTCCAGCTACGCCCCCTCGGCCAGCGGGCCAACGACGAGCGCCCCCATCTCGCCGGCCTGCTCGCCGCCGTCGCCGAGGCCATCGGCAGCGGTCGCGCCATCAAAGCCCCCCGGGACTTCTCCGCCGCCCTTCGGACGGCCGCCGAGTTGGTAGGCCGAGCGGCCGAGACCCGCAACGCGATCTTCCTGGCCAACGAACTCGCCCCGGTCGTTGCGTCGCTGGCACGCCTCGGGCCGGCCCCGGCGGCCCCGATCGACGACGAGTCCGACGTCGTCCCGATCGAGTCGCTCGCGCCGGACCCCGAGCCCGTGCCGATCGCCTCGCTCGCGCCCGACGAACCCCGGCTCGTCCAGGGTCTCAACGCGTTCGAGCAGACCTTCTCGACCTATCACCGGCTGCTGACCGGTGAGGCGCCGCCGGCCGGGCCCCCGGCCGACGCAACCGACGTCGTGGCAATCGACGACTTGTTGTACCGGGGCCGGCGTGCGCTGGAACGCGCCGACGCCGTCCGCCTCCAGCTTTCCGACGCCCTCAAACGATCGAACGCCTACCTCGACATCGAACCGCTGGTCAGCGAGTTGATCGACCTGGTTCCTCTGGCATTGACGGATTGAACTCGTGAAGAACCGGATCCTTGCGGCGCTGGGCGTCCTCGTCTCGGTCGCCCTTTTGGCCTGGGTCCTGAAGGACGTGTCGCTGACCGACCTGTGGCATCAGGCCCGGAGCGCCAGCCTCGGCCTCATCGCGGCCTCGGCGCTGACCTCCGCGGTCATGTTCGCGCTTCGGGTCATTCGCTGGCGGCTGATCCTCCAGGACGACCGCGGCAACCCGATCGCGCGGGGCCCGCTCTGGCATTCGATCACGATTGGGTTTCTCGCCAACAACGTTCTCCCGTTCCGCGCCGGCGAGCTGATCCGGGGCCTTTGCATCAACCGACTCGCCCCCGTCCAGCTCTCCGCGGCCCTCTCGTCCGTCGTGGTCGAGCGGCTGTTCGACGGGGTTGCTATTGTGGCCTTGCTGTTCGTCGGGCTGTTCACCGCGGGTCTCCCGGTTTCGGCGGAAGTAGCGGGAATTCGCGTCACGACCCTCGCGACCCAGATGTCGCTCATCATGGGGATCGTTCTCGTGGGATGTGCCGCCATGCTCGCCTGGCCCGGGCTGGCCCATCGACTGATCCGTACCATGATCCCGAACCGGAAGCTGGCCGACCGGGCCGAAGCGCTCTTCGCCGGCATTCGCGCCGGCCTCGCCAGTCTGGCGTCGCCGGTTCGCATCGCCGCCGTGATGTTCTGGTCGATCGTCATGTGGACGATCAACGGGGTCTCCTTCTACCTCGGCTATCTCGCTTTCGGCATTCCGGTCGGCCTTGGCGGCGCGCTGTTGCAGCAAAGCGTTCTCGCCGTCGGGATCGCGGCGCCGTCGAGCCCGGGCTACGTCGGCGTCTTCGAGGGCGCCATCAAGGCGGTCCTGGCGCTCTTCGGCGTCGAGAGTTCGAAGGCCGTCGCCTTCGCGCTCACCTACCACATCGCGACCTTCATTCCGCTGGCAATCCTCGGAGGCTGGTCCTTGTTCCGCACCGGGATGAGCCTCAAAGCACCCAGCGAAGCCGTCCATGACGGCTGAGGCCGGCCACCGCCTTTCGGGCGAGGCCACCGGCAAGGTCAACCTGTTCCTCCGGGTCCTCTCCCGCGAGACAGCGGGCTACCACGGCATCGAAACGCTGTTCTGCCGAATCGCCCTCGCCGACGACCTCGTGGTCCAGCGAACCGGTACCGCGCCCGACGTAATGATTGACGTGACCGGGGTCGACACCGGACCGGCCGAGGACAATCTCGCCTATCGGGCCGCGCGGATGGTCCTCGATGCCACCGGAGCCCGGTTCGGCGTCCATCTTTCGCTCACCAAACGAATTCCCGTGGCCGCCGGTCTCGGCGGAGGTTCGGCCGATGCGGCGCTCGCGCTCGATCTGGTAAACCAACTCGCCGGGAACGCCGTCCCACGGGGCGAGCTCGCCAACTTTGCCATGCGTCTCGGCGCCGACGTCCCATTTCTGCTGTCGCGGACGTCGTTGGCGCTTGGGTGGGGACACGGCGAGCGGCTCTTCCGCTTGCCGCGGCTGCCGGCGGCGCCGGTTCTCTTGCTGGTCCCGCCGGTCCCGATCCGGACCGCCGAGGCCTACCGGTGGGTCGACGAGGCGCGCGCCGGCGCCGCCCCGCGGGGGGCGCTTCTGCTCGATGGCGACAGCGTCAGTCGATGGAGTGATGTGGCGAGAATGGCGGGGAACGACTTCGAATCGGCCGTGTTTGGCAGGGAACCGAAGGTCCGGGAGGCCTTCGAGGCGCTCGCCCGGACCCACCCGTTGCTCTGCCGGATGACCGGTTCGGGGTCAACCCTGTTCGCGGTCTACCGGTCGGCCCGAGACCGGGACGACGCCCGGATGATGCTGGGCCGGAAGCTCGGCCACACGATCGCCACCGAGACGGCCTGACGCCTAACGGCCACGGGCCGTTGGGGCCACGTCGATCCGCCAATTGGGCCCGCGCCCGACGTGGAACCGCTGGGCAAAGCTGGCCTGGTTGATGGCGATCGCCAGGTTGAGCAGGCTGTTCAGGTACACCAGCGGCCGGCCCCGGCCGACCTCACCGAAACTCCGGCTCCAGGGCGCCCGGCCCCGATACCGCACCGCCGTCCCCTGCCGGATCGTGATGTCGAGCGAGTCACCGGCCTTGATCCCGGCCCGGTCGATCAGATCCGAACCGATGTTGGTCCAGAGGTTGCCGAACGGCTGGTCCACGGTCATCACCGTTCCCGACAGCGTCCGGCCATTCCACGCCGCCTCGGCGTGCGGCAACGACACGACGATCGGGCCCCGGTCCGGTCCCACCCCTTCGAAATCGATCACCCCGGCTGCCAGCCGCGCCCCGGTGTAGGCGAAGATATCTCGGCCATGGAACGTGTGGGAACGGTCCGATCCGGCCAGACGGTTCACCTGTTCGTCGATTTCCCGGACGGCCTCGACGCCGAACGCCCGGGCCACGAAGGTGAAGGTTCCGTTGTCGGGCCCGACGAAGTACTGCCCCGTGCGGGTCCGCATCACCACCGCTTTCCGTTCCGTCCCGACGCCAGGATCGACGATCGACACGAACACCGTCCCGGCGGGCCAGTACGCCGCCGTCTGCTGGAGCCGGATGGCGGCCTCCCAGATATCGTACGGCGGAATCAGGTGGGTGAGATCGACGACCCTGAGCGAGGGATCTACCGAGAACGCGACTCCCTTCATTTCGGCAACGGCCCCTTCGGCAAGGCCGAAATCGGTCTGCAGCACGAGCGCCCGTTGGGCCTCGGCTCGACTAGCAAGAAGACTCCCAGCCGCAACCACGGTCCCAGCCGTTCGTCGGATCCATCGGCGCATTCGCATCCCGCGATTCTAGCCCAACCCGAGGCGCCGGACAAATCCGGCCTTTGACTCCGCGCTTTTCCCGGTTGAGATTACGCCCGCCGTCGGTGGCCCCTCGTCCAACGGCAGGACAGCAGACTTTGAATCTGCGAATGGTGGTTCGAATCCACCGGGGCCAACTTGGAGGAGTTTGGGACGAGCCCGTCGCCCCACATTGCCCCAACCCCAATCACAGACTATAGTTAGGGGCTATGGCCCTCCCGAACCAGTCTCTGGTACTCAGCCCGATGATGCTGCTCTCGGGCACTGGTAACCGCGCCCTCGCCGAAGAGGTCGCCGGTGAGTTGGGTCAAACCCTCTGCAAGGCCACCATCCGGCGGTTTGCCGATGGCGAGATCTTCGTCAAGATCGACGAGAATGTCCGCGGTCGTGACGTCTACATCATCCAGCCGACCAACCCCCCGGGCGACAATCTTCTCGAGCTGTTGCTGCTCATGGATGCCGCGCGGCGGGCCAGCGCGGCGCGGATCACGGCGGTGATCCCATACTTCGGCTACGCCCGGCAGGACCGCAAGGATCAGCCACGGGTCGCCATCAGCGCCAAGCTGATGGCCAACATGGTATCCGTCGCCGGGGCCGACCGGGTCCTCGCGATCGACTTCCACCAGCACCAGATGCAGGGCTTCTTCGACCTGCCGGTGGACCACCTGTACGCCGCTCCGGTGTTCACCAACCACTACCGCCAGAAGGAACTCAAGGACCTGGTGGTGGTGGCTTCCGATGCCGGCGGGGCCAAGATGGCCCGCGGATTCGCCAAGCGCCTCAATGCCACGTTTGCCATCATCGACAAGCGCCGCACGGCGGCCAACGTGGCCGAAGTAGTGAACGTCGTCGGCGATGTCGATGGCAAGGACTGTCTCATCCCGGACGACATGATCGACACCGGCGGCACCATGACCGAGGCGATCGTGGCGCTGAAACGTCTTGGCGCCCGGGACATTTACGTGTGCGCCACCCACGCGCTGCTCAGCGGTCCTGCGGTGGAGCGGCTGATGAATTCCCCGGTCAAGGAAGTCGCGGTCACCAACTCGATCGCGATCCCCGACCAGAAGAAGTTCGACAAGCTCAAGATCCTCTCGATCGCAGGATTGCTCGCCAAGGCGATCGGCTACACCCACAGCGACCAATCGGTGAGTTCGCTGTTCGATTGAACTGGAAGGACTGAATACCATGGCTACTGCAACTCTCAGCGCGCAGACCCGGGACAACGTCGGCAAAGGCGCGGCCCGTTCCCTCCGTCGTCAGGGCAAGGTTCCCGCCGTCGTCTACGGTCGCGGGCGCACCCCCGAACCTCTCGTGCTCGACGCCGTGGCGTTCGAACGGCTGCTGACCAAGGTCCGCGCCGGCACCACCGTCCTCGACGTGACCGTCGCGGACCGCGCCCCGATCAAGGCCCTGATCCGCGAAATCCAGCGGAACCCGGTC
>JAYUZK010000103.1:0-5276 GCA_043751835.1 Gemmatimonadota bacterium
TTCAACCGCCAGGGCCGTGATTTCGGGGAAACCGAACTGGTCTGTGCCGAACATGATGCGGTCCGCGAACCCGGCGCGAACGAGTCGCCGCAGATAGTCATGAAAGGCGGTCCGGGGGATCAACCAGGTGATCGTCGACACGTCCACGTAGACGTTCGGATACATGTAGAGCATCGCCACTATCTCGTCGCCGTATGGATAGCCAGCGTTCTCGATGTACACTCTGAGTTTCGGATGCTTCTTCAGTACCCCTTCAAGGAGCAGCGGCCGGCCCATGGCTGACCGATAGGTCGGAAACCGGCCCCCGATGCCGGCCCCATGGACGAGCACGGGCACATCGAATTGCTCGGCCAGAGCGAAGTACGGAGCGTACGCCGAGTCGGCGGGCGACACACCCACGTAGGCCGGCACCAGCTCGCCGATCGCCTTGGCCACACCGCCGGCAAGCAGCGCTCGTACCGAGTCCGGCGACGGGCCTCCAAAAAAACTGTCATTGGCGGCCCGGATGAACCGGCCTCCGCCGACGCGAAGATACTCTTCCTGCAGGGGTCCTCCCAGCAGCACGCCCAAGACGATGTTGTATCGGCGCATCCCCGCCACGACGCCGGCGATCACGGCCTCCTTCGTCGCGAATGACGAGCCGGGGTTGTGGCAGGGAACCCGGTCGTTGACGCACGGCAGGGCCGCGCGGCGACCATCGGCGTCGAACTGCGGTCCGTACGAATGAACATGCACATCGATGATCGGAGCCTTCTGCTGGGCTCCAGCCGTGGCCGCAAGAAGCGGAAGCAGGACGCCGATGCCGGGCCAACCCTGGAACATTCTGGCCTTTCGTATGACCCGGGCGCACTCCGGAAGCGCCACTGGATCTGACGGGTGTACCTGGCCGCGGTTAGGCGCCAGGCTCTTGTCGAAGAGCACGCCCGGTCGAACCAGCGACCGGTGCCCCCGGCCGGCCAGGGACTGTTGCAACGCCCGCCGTTCGGTCACGGCCGGATCGGCAGCGAGATCCGGGACGGGTTTTCCCCGCCCCGATAGACTGTCACCGTCGGCCGCCCGTGCACAGGCGGCTTTTCGGTGTTGTCGGTGTCGGCCCCGACAATGGTGACCCGGATCCGGTGGCCGGCGTTGAACACGGTGGCCGTTGGCTGCAGGCTGAACTCGAGTTCGGCCATCTGGCCCGGTACCAGCGGGGCCAGGTCGCCCTTCTGGCTCAGGTGCCAAGGCAGGTCGAGGTTGTTCCATGCGGGCTTGGCCTGGGTGCGGTGGGAGGCGCGGAGCATCCCTTCGCTAATGTAGTGCGAGACGCCGGTCGAGTCCACCTCCTCAAGATAGGCGTAGAAATCGCCGTCCTTCTGGTCGGATGAGAGGTAGAGTGTTACGACCGGGTGGCCGATCACGGTCACGTCCTTGGCCAGGGGCGCCGTAGTATAGGTCAGGGCCTTGGCATCGTTCGGGGCCAGGTCGGGGTACTTCATCATCCCCTGGCCCACGGCGTTGTCCCACCGGGTGGCGGTGCCCGTCGTCGTGGTGAGGTCGACCTTCCACTTGTCCTGGCCCGCGGCACCGGCAGCCCCGGGGGCGAGCAGGCCGTCGTTGACGGACTTGACGCTGCCCGACGGGCCGGCGCCGAAATCGTAATCCACGTTGGTGACGCTCTTGAGCGGCCATTCGCCGGCCGACTCCCACACCCACTTGCCGGGATCGATCATCAGGGCGAACTCGACCGGCGGATCCTTGTCGACGCCGTTCTGGATTCCCTTGAGCCAGCGGTCGAACCACCGATGCTGCTCGGCCGACGTCAGCCGGGCGCGCTCGGCGCCCATGGTGCTGTCTTGGAAGGCGTGGGACCAGGGGCCCATGGCGACGCGATCGACTCCGGTCCAGTTCCGGTACCAGAGCATCTCGTCGCGGGCGAAGATGTCATACCAGCCGCCCCAGTGATAGGCGGCCACGTTGGACTCGTTCATCGGCATCAGGAACGTCGACGGCATGAACTGGATCAGGTCGAACTCGGGCGTCTTGTGGTCGCGGAACTTCGCGGCCGTCCACTGGGCCACCACGTCCCAGTTCTTCGCATGGTCCTTGAGCGCGGCGCGCCACAGGGCGCCGGTCGAGTCTTCGTCCACCGGCGGTTCCGGGAACGACACGTCGAGGCTGTGGGTCAGGATGCCCCAGTGCTGGATCATGTTCTGGCGGTAGATCCCGCCGTCGTGCAGCACGTCATACATGTCGAACGCGGCCACGTTGGGGAAGATCGCTTTCAAGGCAGGGTGCTTCGTGCTGGCGGCCATGTACTGCGTAATGCCGAGATAGGAGCCGCCGAACATGCCGAGGTTGCCGTCGCACCAGGGCTGCTTGACCATCCAGTCCATCAGGTCGTGGGCGTCCAGGGTTTCGGCCGGGGAGAAGAGGCCCTGATAGCGGCCTGAGGAGGCGCCGCCGCCGCGAACCTGGGCGGAGACGACGACGTAACCGTGCTTGACGAGTCGCTGGAGCGCGGGGTCGCGGTCCACCAGTGACGGCACCTTGGGCGGAATTGAATCCAGGTTCCACGACTTGCCCGGCCTGGCGCCGAGTTCGTGGCTCGCCAGGAAGGCCGCCGGCGGCGGTGAGCCACGGTGGTAGCGCGAATGGGTCCAGACCACGGGCATCTTCTGGTCGACCGGGATGCCCTTGATCGCCGGGCGAATGATGTCGACGGCGATCCTGACCCCGTCCCGCATCGTCACATAGTGGGACTCGCGGACCCACTCGGAGTAGAGGGAATCGGAATAGCCGCGGTACTCGCCGAATTTCGAGACCTTCTCCGCCTTGCCGGCCGGAGCGGAGCCCGCGTCGGGTTTGGGGCTGCAGGCCGTGGCCGCAAGGAGCAGGGCGAAAGGCAGAGCGTGGCTGATGCGCATGGTCGGGCGGCGATGGTGAAGGATGAGATTAAGGTCGCGGTAGGCCCCCGGTCCCGCAAGGACGGGCCAGGCGCCCGAGCCGCCGGCGGACTCGGCCCAGAAAGCCATTCCGGCCGAAACCACCGCTGTTACCCATCACAGTCTCTCGATGGACGGCAAGGCGATTCCCTACACGGCGACGTGGTCGGCAGCTTCTTCTACGTGGCGTATACCAAAGATGGCGAGGAGGCGCGGAAACAGGCCGTCACCTTCGTGTTCAACGGCGGTCCCGGTTCATCGAGCGTGTGGCTCCACATGGGCTCGTTCGCCCCGGTGAGGGTCACGACGGCCGACGCCGGCTCGACGGCACCCGCGCCCTACGATCTCAAGGAGAATCCCTACAGCCTGATCGACAAGACCGATCTGGTCTTCATCGATGCCATGGGCACCGGATTCAGCCGGATCGTGGGCAAGGGCGACGGCAAACGGTTCTTTGGAGTGGACCAGGACATCAGGGCCTTCGGGGATTTCATCACGCGGTACGTCACCGTCAACAACCGCTGGAACTCGCCCAAGCTGCTGATGGGCGAATCGTACGGCACGATGCGGGCGGCGGGCCTCTCGGCCTTCCTGCAGGGGCGCGGGATGCCGATGAACGGTGTGGTGTTGATCTCGTCCTTTCTGAATGCCTATGTGGACTATCCCGGCCCGTCGTTGAGTCTCGAAATCCCGTACGCGCTCTACCTCCCAACGATGGCGGCCACCGCCTGGTATCACGACAAGCTGCCCTCGAAGCCGGCCGACGTGATGGTCCTGATGAAGCAGGTGCGCGAATTCGCCCTGGGCGAGTATCTCCACGCGCTGAATCAGGGCAACCGACTCGCCGAGCCCGAGCGCGCCTCCGTCGTGGCGAAACTCCATCAATTCACCGGCATCTCGGAGGAGTTTCTCCGGAACGCCAACATCCGGCTCACGCCCGACCGGTTCGAGAAGGAACTCCTTCGCGGCGCCCGCCGCACCACCGCCCGTCTCGATGCCCGCTACCTTGGCATCGATCGCGACGCCGCCGGCGAAACGCCCGAGTATGACGCGACCGACGCCGCCATCGCGGGGCCGTTCATCTCCTCGTTCAACGCCTATCTCAAGAATGAGCTGCACTACGAGTCGGACCAGCGCTATCTCCCGTCCAACTATCCGGTCGTGGGCGCCGACTGGGACAACCATCACCGCGCCGAGGGGCAGCGCTGGCCGCTGGCGGACGTGTCGGTGGATCTCCGGGAGGCGATGAGCAAGAACCCGAGCCTGATGGTGTTCTCGGCCAACGGGCTCTTCGATTTTGCCACGCCGTTCTTCGAGACGGACTATACGCTGCAGCAGATGGGTCTCGATCTGTCGCTCGAGAAGAATATCGTCTACGGATACTATCAGTCGGGCCACATGATCTACTTGAACCCGGCGTCGCTGGTCCAGCTTCGGAAGGATCTCGGCGCGTTCTACTCGACCGTGCTCGCGCGGTAGCACGCCTCAGGGCTGGCGGAAGGCCCGGTACCGCTCGCCGGCCCGTTGGAGTCCGCGTTCGCCGGGCTGAGTGGCCTGGGGAAAGAATTGCGGAGCCAGCGATCCCGTCGCGTTGGCGGGGCGCGTCCACGTGCCGACCACCCGGCCACACCCGTGCCGCCAGCGCCGGGTCGAGCGCCGCGGAGCGACCCTGATACCCCAACAGATACTCGTCGAACCCCGGCAACAGATGGACGGCGGACCGGGGCGCGGGCGTTAGGTTCGCCTCCGCTGGAAGGTAGATCTCGGTGTCGGCGGAGGTGACCTTCGTCAAGGCTGGTCCGAGGGCGGCCGGCCGCCGCGGCGACGATGTGCGAAGGACTCACGGTTCGAAGGCCGATCGCCCAGAGGCTCCCGTGGTAGTCCTGCGCTTGCATGGCGCCCATCGCCGTCACCACCTCGGCCGGCGTCTGGTGCGTCGGGGTCATGATCCGCTGCCGCTCAAGGCGGAGGGCGGCAATGACGGTGCGGGTCAGTGGTTCGCCGTGCTGGTGCAGCAACGGGACTCCTCCGTCGTGGTCACCGATTCCGTGGTGGCCCTCGTCGGCGTGACCGTGATCGACGGGACCGGCGCGGTGCCTCGGCCGGATCAGACGGTGGTGCTGGCCGGCGGCAGGCGATGCCGTGTTTGCCCGGATCCCGCGGGACCATATCCTCGACGTGGTATCGATCCGGTCGAACTATCCCGACAACGAGTTCGCCGAATGCTCAATGCTGCTGCCACCTGCGCGCGACCCCCTCTCTGCCAATATGAGTGAGACACCGAGCATTCTGGAGTTTAGTGTAGGAGGGTGAGGAAAGGTTGGTCCCATGGCACACCCCATTGCTGTCGGG
>JAYUZK010000104.1:0-4191 GCA_043751835.1 Gemmatimonadota bacterium
GGGTTGGAACGGTCCCGCCGGGCCTTCGCGAGGAGGGCCTGCTCGAGGACCCGAAGCTGGTCGGGCCTCGCTCCGGCGATCGAATCGCGGAAAGCAGCCGCGATGTCACGGTCGCGCCCCTGCGCCACAGCCGTCCCGGGTATCGGGACAGCGACGGCGAGTACCGCGGCCAGGAGGCCACGGAACGGAACCCTTCGTTTGCTCAGATGCACGCCGAGGAGACGCTCTGCCGGAAGGGAGTCACACGGCCAATTCTGACGAGATCGTGAAGCATCGATGCAAGGTACACAATGACTAGGACTTACATCAATTCCGCCATCAATTCCGCCGTTGACCTTCGCGCACGGCGGGGCCTAGATTAAGGCGTGACCGCCGCCAGCGCCGTGCAACTCGAGATTTCCGCCCGCACCGACCTGGGGCAGACTCGTGATCACAATGAGGACACCTTCCTGGTGGCCGACCTGACGCGTGGCACCACCGACTTCCTCGAAGACGGCCGCGCGACCGTCGGCTCCCGGGGCTCCGTCTTCCTCGTGGCGGACGGGATGGGTGGTGCGGCGGCGGGCGAAGTGGCCAGCGCGATGGCCGCGGACACGATCTTCGAACATCTCCGGGCGGCCTGGACGCCGGTGGCCTCCGACTCCGGCGACGATTTCACGCTCCGGATTCGCGACGCAGTGGAAACCGCCAACGACCGGATTCACCTGTTTGCCCTTGAGCATCCCGAAAGCCGCGGGATGGGCACCACGGCGACCGTGGCGGGCATCTTCGGGTCCCGGCTTTATCTGGCGCAGGTCGGCGACAGCCGGGCCTATTTGATCCGCGCCGGCCAGGCCACCCAGTTGACCAAGGATCAGTCGCTGATCCAGCGGCTGGTCGACGCCGGCGAGATGACCGAGGAGCAGGCGGCCCAGAGCGAACGGCGGAACATCATCCTGCAGGCGCTGGGTCCCGACTCCCGGATTCGGGTGGACGTGAGCTATCAGGACATCCTCAAGGGTGACGTGCTGGTGCTGTGCTCCGACGGCCTCTCGGGCCAGTTGCAGCGGGCGGAACTCGGTCCGATCGTGACGGGACTCGGCAACGTCAACGAGATCAGCGCCCGGCTGATCGAACTCGCCAACGAGCGGGGCGGCCCGGACAACATTACCGCCGTCGTGGTCCGGTTCGATGGGCCGGGCCTCGCCGCGCCCGGCGATCACCCGGAGCCGCCGGGGTATCGCCCCTACCCGTTTCCAGAAGTGGAGGCGTCGGGGGAAACCCCGGCGCGGGCCCAGCCGGCCTCACCGCCGGCGCCGGTGAGCCCCGTGGCCGGCGCGGCGGACGAGGCGGCCGCCGCGCCGCCGGTGTCCCGGACAGGGTCGCCGGTGATCGTGGCGACGGTCGGGCTGGTCCTGCTGCTGGTCTTGTTGGTGATCTTCCTTCTGCTGTAGGCGTTAGGCAGCCCTCGTGTACGCCCAGTTCACCTATCTCGACGGGCCCCGCGCCGGCCAGATCCGGGCGGCGGCCAAGGACTACGCCACCATCGGGCGCCACCCGGAATGTGAGATCCAATTCGGGCCCGATTCGGAGCTCGAAGTATCGGTGCGGCACGCCGCCGTGTTCAAGCAGGGCGGCGACTTCATGGTCCGCGACCTCGGCAGCACCAATGGCACCTGGCTCGACGGCAAGCGGGTCCGCGGCGACCGCCCGCTCACCCACGGCGACATCCTGCAGTTCGGAACCACCGGCCCGCGGCTCGAGTTCTCGATCTCCGACGCGCTCCCGGTCACGATCCGGCCCGGACCGACGGCGGCGCCGGCGCCGGTCCGGGCGCCCCGGGCCGAGATCTTCGGCCCGAAGACCCGGCCGACGGAGCGTCTCCCGATCGACGGCCCGCCCAGGGCGAGTGGTGGCTGGAAGTGGGTTGCCGCTGCTTTGGTGGTCATGGCTGTCGGCACCGCCATCGGCCTCAAACTGCGCTCCGATCACCGCCGCGGCGACGCCGCGCGCCAGCGCGCCCTGATGGCTCGCCTTCAGGAGACCAAGGCGAGGCTCGACCTGCTCAAGGCGCCGTCGGCCGGGGTGCAGGCCCGACTCGAGGAAGCGCGGCAATCGACCGAGTCGCTTGGCGCCACGATCATGAACGCGACCATCGGGCCCGACCAGGAGATCACCTTCGGCCAGCGGATCGCGGCGGACTCCGCCGCTCAGCAGCCCCTCATCGACGCGGCCCGATTCGATCCGGCGGCTGCCACCGCGCCGGCGGGGGCGGCGCTGGTGGCGGTGGTGGCCGAGTTCGCGGACGGGGTCCGGACCGGAAGCGGCATTGCGGTGCGGAGTACCGGCGACACCGTGCTCGTGGTGACGGCGGGCGCGCTGGTGACCGACCCGGCGGGGCCGCCGCGGGCACTGGTGGTGATCTTCAACGGCCACTCGATCTCGCACCGCGCCGTGGTGGTTCGAGGCGCCGGGCAGCCGGTGACGCTGCTCCGGACCGAGGTCCACGACGGGAATCCGGTCGCCGCGATCGCCGAGACGCCCGCCGCGGGCCAGCCGGTGGCGGTGGCCGGATTCCCGGCCGGGCTCGACTCGTTAGGCGACTGGCGGAGGGCCGGCGTGCGGTCGCGGATGGCCACGGCGTCGATCGGGACCGGTCTGGCGGTTCTGACCTACGGGTTTCCGGTCTCCCTGGGCACCCCGCTGCTTTCGGCCCGGGGCCAACTGGTCGGCCTGGTAACCGGCCCCGGTCCCGTGGCGACGGCTGGCGCCGTCATCCGCCTGCTCCTCACCCCGTAAAACCGGCCAGCCACGCGGCCACCGCTTCCTGCATCAGGCGCTGGCGATGCCACGCCTGCAGCACCGGCATTCCCGCCGGCAATGCGGCCCCCAGCCTGGGATGGCCGAACAGCACCGCGAGATCCGCCGACCGGCCGGGGCCGTCGAAGAGCGCCCGGCACCGGGGCCCGAACCCGGCCCGTCCCTTGGAGGCCCGGGGTTCGGCGAACGCGAGCAGGATCCGGCTCCCACCAGGGCCGAGGGGCACGCCGGCCTGGCGCAGAGCGGTCGCCAGGTAGTCGTTAGGCGAAGGAGGGAAAGCGCCGTCGAGATCGTCGTCGGCGATGATCAGGTCGAACGGCGGGCGGAGGCGGACGGCGGGCGCGCCCTGGGCGATGAGCGCGGCGGCAAGGGCGGACGTTGGTTGGGATCCCGTAGCGGCGAGCGTCCGCTCGCCCCCTGACGGCGAGGACCCGACCCTGGCCAGCGCGCGAGCGTAGCGACGGAGCGCCGCCTCGAGACGCCCGGCCCCGGCCGCGTCCCGGCCCTCAGCCTCGAGCGCCCCGACCGTCGCCGCCACATCAGGCGGATAGAGCATCAGGTCGACGCCCGCCCGGAACGACGCCCGAGCCGCCTCGGCCGCACCCGCCGCCGGTGAAAATCCTTCCATGATCAAGGCATCCGTCACCACCAGCCCGTCGAAGCCAAGCCCGGTGCGTAGCCGGCCGATGATCGCGGATGAACGGGTAGCCGGGAGCCCGGTCGGATCGAGGGCCGGAAAAGCCACGTGACACGTCATCACGGCATCGACCCCGGCGGCGATCGCAGCCCGGAACGGAACCAGATCGGTCCGGTCGAGTTCATCGGCGGACGCATCGACTGTGGGCGTCCGGTCATGGGAGTCGAGAGTGGTCCGACCGTGCCCGGGAAAGTGTTTGACACAGGTCAGCCCGCCGCCTTGTTGGGCGCCCTCGATCCAGGCGGCGACCCGAACCGCCACCGCCGCCGGGTCGGCGCCGAACGCCCGGGTCTGGACAATCGGGTTCTCCGGGGCGAGATCGAGATCCGCCACCGGCCCGAGCAGCCAGTTGATCCCGACCGAACGGGCCTCGGTGGCGGTGAGGCGTCCGGCCGCGCGAACCGGATCGAGGCTGCCTAACGCCGCCAGCGCGGCCGGGGGCGGCAGCTCGGTGAGTCCCGCCACCTGCTGGCCGGCGCCCCGCTCCATATCGGCCGACAGCAGCAGGGGCCGCCCCGCGTCCCGAACAAGCCGGCCGGTGAGCGCGGTCACGGCCTCCCGGGTGCCGCCGAACACAATGAACCCGCCAACCCCCAGCCGCAGGGCGGCATCAATCGGACCAGCCTCATGCTCGAAACCGGTATCCGCCTTCCAGCGAATCGCCGGCATCACCAACCGGGAGACCGTCACGCTGG
>JAYUZK010000105.1:0-11959 GCA_043751835.1 Gemmatimonadota bacterium
GGACGTGCTGAAGCCGACGTACCTCGCGCAGATCAGGGCCCACGGCGCCAAACAGCAATCTTCGGTCGACTCGGCTCGCGTGGCCCGGATCGCCGCCGGACTCGGCACCGCGGGCCAAAACGTGAAGCGGATGTTCGACGCCGGGGTGCTGCTGGCCGCCGGCACCGACGCCCCCTACCCGGGCGACTACTACGGCGAGGGCCTCCAGCGCGAACTGGAACTGCTGGTGGAAGCCGGCCTCAAGCCACTCGAGGTGATCACACTCGCCACCCGGAACGCCGCCCGGCTCGTTCGCGCCGAGTCGGAGTGGGGAACCGTCGAGGCCGGGAAGGTGGCCGACCTTCTCCTGGTGCGCGGCGACCCGTCCACCCGCATCAGCGACACCCGCAACATCGTGATGGTGATGCAGGTCGGCCGGGTGATCGACCGCGCCTCGCTCCGGTATGACCCGCGCCGCGACCCGGACTATCATCCGGCCGTGCTCCGCCCTCACTGAACGCCAGGAGTCCAATCCGTGCGAGCCGTCCAGACCGTCGCCCACGGCGACCGCAGCCAGCTGGTCTATCGAACCGACCTTCCCGATCCGGTGGCCGGTCCCGACGACGTGATCGTCAAGGTCGCCGCCACCGCGGTCAACTTCCACGACATCTTTACCCGCCGCGGGATGCCGGGGATCAAGATCCCGCTGCCCGTGATCGTTGGCTCCGACATCGCCGGCACCGTGGATTCGCTGGGCGCCAACGTGAAGGGCTGGGCGATCGGTGACCGGGTCCTGGTCGATCCCGTCTTCCGCGACGGCACCCACTTCGGCATGCTCGGCGAAATGGCCGACGGCGGCCGGGCCGAGCTTTGCAAGGCGGGAGCGAATCAACTGATCAAGGTGCCGGCCGGGGTGACGCTCGAGCAGGCCGCGTCCCTCCCGCTCGCGTACGGGACCGCCTATCGCATGATGACCACCCGCGGCCGCGTGACGAAGGGCGAGAAGGTCCTGATCCTGGGCGCCAGCGGCGGTGTGGGCGTGGCCTGTGTCCAACTGGCCAAGATGCTCGGCGCCGAGGTAGTAGCGTGCTCCAGCTCCACCTCCAAGACCGACCGTCTGAAGCGGCTGGGCGCGGATCATGTCGTCAACTATGCCGAGGTCAAGTTTGTCGACGCCGTCAAACAGATCTATGGCAAACCAAAGATCACCGGCGCCGGAGGTGTGGACGTGGCCGTCAACTTCACCGGCGGTGATACCTGGATCGACACCCAGAAGTCGGTCCGGCTGGGCGGCCGGATCCTCACCTGCGGCGCTACGGCCGGCTTCAACCTCATCACCGATGCTCGCTATCTCTGGACCTACGAGCACGAGATGATCGGCTCCAACGGCTGGACCCCCGAGGGCCTGGCCGAGTTGATGGAGCTCATCGCTCAGGGCCGGCTCACCCCCGAGATCGACAAGATCCTGCCCCTCGAGGAAACGGCCGAGGCCGAACGGCTGCTCGAGGATCGCGAAGTGGTGGGGAAGGTCCTCATCAAACCGTGATGCCGGCGGATCGCGTCCGTCCCCCCGACGGCCCGCTGCTCTTCGGCTTTCCGCGGGGAGCATGGCTGATCATCGCGGTCGAGTTCATGGAGCGGTTCAGCTTCTACGGGATGCTGGCCATCCTGGCGCTCTTCCTCACCGCCGCTCCCGCACAGGGCGGCTTTGGCTGGCGCGACGGCGAAGCGCTTGGTCTGCTGGGTCTCTATTCCGGCCTCATGTACGCCCTCCCCGCCTTCGGCGGCTACCTGGCCGATCGGTTCTGGGGCGGCCGGAAGGCGGTTCGGAACGGCGCCTCCCTCATGGTGCTGGGTCACTTCCTGATGGCGGCCCCGGCCTTCTTCCCCTGGCTCCTCACCCGGCTGTCGGGCGTCCCGGTGGCCGAACGCCTGGCCACCCTCGGCGTGCCGTTAGGCAGGTTCGGCGCGGCGCCGGCCCTGGCCCAGGCGCTGGCCGCGCTGCCGCCCGCCACCGCCGCCCAGGTCGGGCTGGGATATCGGCTGGTGACCGGGAGCTTCTTCCTGGCGCTCGCCTTTCTGGTGGTCGGGAACGCCCTGATGAAGTCGACCCTCGCCGTGCTGGTGGGGGATCTCTTCGACCCGGACGACGTCCGGAAGGATGCGGCCTACGCCTACTACTACTTGGGGATTGCCCTGGGTGCCATGCTTTCCGGCGTGGTCATCGGTTACGTGGCCGCAACCTTCGGATGGCATTACGGATTCACGGTGGCCGGATTCGGGATGTCGGTGGCGCTCGGGCTCTATGTCCGATTGGGGCCGAGGTTCCTTGGCCAGGTGGGGGTGAAACCGAAGACGGCCGACCGGCCGGTGGAGGGCCGGGTCCTCACCCCGGCCGAGCGCGCCAATGCCCGGCGCCAGGCCACGATCCTGGTGGTACTCGGCCTGATTCTCTTCAGCTTCTCCACCGGGTGGTACCAGATCGTCGGTACCTGGAGCCTCTTCATCGAACGATCGGTGGACCGCACCATCGGCGGCTTCACGGTGCCGACACCCTGGTTCGTGTCGTTCAACTCGCTGCTGGTGATCCTCGCCACGCCGTTCGTGGCCCGGTGGCTGATCCGGATGGAAGCCGCCAGCCGTCGGATCGACATCGTGCCCAAGTACGCCGCGGCGTTGCTGCTTGCGGCGGCGGCCAATGCGGCATTGGCGGTGGCCGCCGGCACCGCCTCCGCTGGTGCCACGGTCGGAGCTCTCTGGCCCGTCATCGGAATCGCCATTCTTTCCTTCGGCGAGCTCCTCGCTTGGCCATCGACCTACGGGATGGTCTACCGACTCGCACCGCTCGGCATGGTGTCCGCCGCGATGGGTGCGTGGTACCTGCTGACGCTCGGCGCCGGCGGGTACGCGGCCGGCAAAGTGGGGCAGTGGAGCGAGCGGGTCGGTCCGGCGAGTCTCTTCTGGGCCATCGCCATCGGGCTCGCCGGAATGGCGCTCGTCACGCTGGTGATCGGACCGTGGCTCCGGCGGCAGGCAGCTCGGGCGGGAAGTTGGCTCTAGGCTGGTGGGCGGGGACACCGCCTCGGCGGCGAGGGCGTCGGTGAGCGCCGGCTGATCGACGTGGAGCCGGCCGATCTCGTGGAGGAACTGAATCTCAAGGAGCGACACCGGCGAGATCGACCAAGTGCCGCCGATCAGCCAGAGGACGAAGTGGGTATCGAGGAGCACGGGGCGCGGTTTCCCCCGGGGTGCCTGCGGAATTACAAGCCAGGCGACGAGCGGTGGCCTCATGGGCACCGTCGTGGCGTGGGCCGTGGATCGGGTCCGGGAACGGCGCTGGGCTGGAGTCCGGATGGACACTTGGGCAAGCAACGCGGCGCTGATCCGGTCCTATCAGGCCCTCGGGTTCACGCGGCTCGGCTAGATTCAGGCATGCTCGATCGACAGAACCTCGGGGACATCGTCCCCCGCGAGTTTCCCGACCATCCGATCTTCATCGACCTGCGGGACCCGGCCACCCCGCGTCGCTGGACCACGGCTGCGTTCGATCAGGCCGCCAACGCCGTCGCTCGCGGGCTCCTCAAACGCGGCTTCAAGCCGGGCGACCGGATCGCGGTGATCTCGGAGAACCGGGCCGAGTACCTGATCGCCTACTTCGGGACGATGCGGGCCGGTCTGGTGACCGCCCCGGTCAACTTCAAGCTCCCCAAGGAGACCGTCTCCTACATCTTCCAGGACGCCGGGCTCAAGGGTGCCTTCGTGGACCGGGCCCGGCGCGAGTTTGTGCCCGAGGGCGTGCCGGTCTTCGATTTCGACGACGGCTCGTACGACGCCCTGCTCGATCCCGGCCCGTTCGACGCCGTGGTGCCGGCGTTAGACCAGCTGGCCAAAGTTCTCTATACGTCAGGCTCGACCGGCCGGCCCAAGGGCGTACCGCTGCCTCATGCCGGGCAGCTCTGGGCGCTCACCAAGTTCTTCAGCGGGACCGCGGAGGGGCGGAACGACACCACGCTGGTCGTGGCCCCGACCTATCACAAGAACGGGCTCTTCTTCTCGATGATGGCCATTTCGAACCAGATGGCCATCGTCTCGCTCCCGAAGTTCGATGCCCGGCGCTATCTCGAGACCGCGGCGGAGCAGCGCTGCACGGTGCTGACCGGGATCCCGACGATGTTCGCGCTGATTGCCCGCGAGCGGGACCTGCTTGAGTCGCTCGACCTGACCGAAGTCCGGCTGGTGACGATCGGTTCAGCCCCGCTCACCGACGCGCTGCTGGCGCAGGTGAAGTCGAACTTCCCGAAGGCCCAGGTTCTGAACGGTTACGGGACCACGGAAGCCGGGCCCTGCGCCTTTGGCGCGCATCCCAAGAGTCTCGAGTGGCCGCCGCTGGCCCTTGGCTTTCCGTACCCGGACATTGAGTGGCGCCTGGTGAACGGGCCGAGTGCCCACGAGGGGGAGTTCGAGATCAAGACCCCGGCGCTGATGCCGGGGTACCTCAACCTCCCGGAAAAGACCGCCGAACGGATGCGGGACGGGTGGTACGCCACCGGTGACGTGATGCGCCACGATGAGAACGGCTTCTTCTACTTCGTGGGGCGGGCGGACGACATGTTCATCTGCGGCGGCGAGAACGTCTATCCCGGCGAGGTCGAGAAGCTGCTGGAGCGCTGCCCCGGCGTGGCGCAGGCTTCGGTGGTTCCGGTGCCCGACGAGATCAAGGGCCAGATTCCGGTGGCGTTTGCCGTCCGCGCGCCGGGCACGAATGTGACCGGGCAGGCGGTCAAGGAGTACGCCCTGGCCAACGGGCCGGCCTACGCCCATCCGCGCCTGGTCGTCTTCGTGCCGTCGATTCCGGTGGCCAGCACCCACAAGGTCGATCGCCGGGCCCTGATCGAGCAGGCCACCAAGGCGGTCCGGGAAACCGGGCGGCGCTAGTCGCCCGCGAGCCGCCGCAAGGTGGCGAATGCCACCTCCACCTGGGCGTTCTCCACCACGATGGTGAACTCGGTGCTCGTGGAGACGACATCCACGACGTTCACCCCCTGCCAGGCCAGTTCTTTGAGAATGCCATAGTAGACCCCGGGAGTCCGAACCACCTCGGCGCCCAGCCGGATGACCAGCGCGGCCAGGCTCCGGACCGTCGCCATCAGCTGTTCCCCCGCCATCACCTCCGTCACCGTCTTCTCGGCCCGGCTGCTGACGATCAGCATCACCTCCGAGACGCCCTGAGTGTAGGTCAGGAAGGTGTCGTGGGCCCGGGCCAGCCGGCCAAGCAGCGTACGCTGCCGTTCCCGGATGGTGGCCGAGTTGTGGAAGGTGAGCTCGACGAGGTCGGATCGGACGGTGATCTCGCGAATCCGCCCGACCCTGGGGTTCCGGACGCCGGTCCGCCGGAGCACGGCGGGCCGGAGCCGGCGTAGCGCCATGGTGATCGCGGCCACGCTGACCCGCTCAAGCATGGCTTTCTCGATCCGGGGCCGGATCCGCCGGGCGAGGGCTGAATGGTTGACGATGCCGTCTCCCAGGGCCTTTTCGAGGAACGGACTGGCCCGGACCTCGGCCTCGACCAGATCGCTGATGCGTCGCATTCACAGAATTTAACACTTACCCACCAAAACCGATCAGAGGCCGGAAGGATTTCCGGAACGCCGCCGGCCGGCGCCATACTTGCGGCCTCATCGAAACACCGAGGAAACCGATGCCCGCCATTCCGTGCCCCGTCTGCGATGCCGCCATCCAGCTCGACGCCGGCGCCGTGGTTGCCGAGTTGATCACCTGCAAAGAGTGCGGCACCGAACTCGAAGTGGCGAGCCTCGACCCGCCGTCCCTGGTCGAAGCCCCCACCGAAGAGGAGGACTGGGGTGAGTAAGACCCGGGTCGGCCTGCTGCACTCGCTGATCCGGCCGGAGGAGAAGTACCTGATCGAGGCCTTCCGGACCCGCGGCGCCGAGGTGGTGCCGATCGACGACCGGACCCTGACGTTCACGCTCGGTCAGCCGTCGGCGGTTGTGGACGTCGTGATGGAGCGCTCGATCAATCACTCCCGCGCCCTTTACGCCCTCCGGCTCTTCGAGAGCGCCGGGCTCCGGTGCGTGAACACCGCCCACGTGGCGACCACCTGCGGGGACAAGCTGCTGACGTCGGTGGCCCTGGCCGAGAACAACGTGCCCCAGCCCGAGGTCCGGGTGGCCTTCACCGAGGAGTCGGCGCTCGCGGCCATCGAGGAGATGGGGTATCCCGTCGTCCTCAAACCCGCGGTCGGTTCCTGGGGCCGGCTTCTCTCCAAGGTGAACGACCGCGATGCGGCCGAGGCGATCCTCGAGCACAAGGCGGTCCTCGGGAGCTACCACCACTCGATCTTCTACATCCAGCGCTACGTCGACAAGCGGGGCGGCCGCGACATCCGGACCTTCGTCGTGGGCGACGAGTGCATCGCTGCGATCTACCGGACCTCGCCGCATTGGATCACCAACACGGCCCGGGGCGGCAAGGCTACGGTCTGCCCGGTCACGCCGGAGATCGCGGCGATCTCGCTTGCGGGGGCCAAAGCGGTCGGCGGCGGGATCGTGGCGCTCGATCTGTTCGAGGCGCCGGACGGTCTCGTGGTGAACGAGATCAACTACACCATGGAGTTCAAGAACAGCATCGCGCCGACCGGCGTGGACATTCCGGGGCGGATGGCCGACTACGTCCTGGCCCAGGCGGCGCGGTGAGTCTCCGGGTTTCCGTAGTCGGAGGGTCGGGATACGCCGGCGGAGAACTGGTTCGCCTCCTGCTTCAGCATCCCGACGTGACGCTGGTCCAGGTCACATCGGAGCGGCAGGCCGGCCGCCCGGTGTTCGAGCGCCATCCGAACCTCCGGCGGCTCACCGATCTGTCGTTCGTGCGCCGGGACGAACTGGTACCCTGCGATCTGCTCTTCCTCGGCCTGCCGCACGGCGAGGCCATGCAGAGCATCGACCGCTATACCGCCGTCGCGCCCCGCCTGATCGACCTGAGCGCTGATTTCCGGATCAAGGATCCAGCGCTCTACCGCACCTGGTACGGCGAAGAGCACACCCGGCCCGACCTGCTGGGCGGCTTCACGTACGGCGTTCCCGAGCTCCACCGCGAGGCCATGCGCACCGCGACCCGCGTGTCCAGCGCGGGGTGCAATGCCACCGCCGTGATCCTCGGCCTCTATCCCCTCTATGCCGCGGGCGTGGTCGATACCGAACGCACGGTGATCGAGGCCAAAGTGGGTTCGAGTGAAGGCGGGGCCGAGGCCTCCGAGGCGACCCATCATCCGGAACGGAGCGGCTGTGTCCGGTCCTATCAGCCGACCGGACATCGCCACACGGCCGAGATGATCCAGGAACTCGGGAAGGGCAGCCCGGTCACCTTTCACTTCTCGGCCACCGCGGTGGAGATGGTCCGCGGGGTGCTCGCCACGAGCCATGTGTTCCTCAAGGACGATCTCGACGACCGGGCCATCTGGAGGATCTACCGCGAAGCGTGGGGCAGGGAACCGTTCATCCGGATCGTGAACGCCCGCCAGGGGATTCACCGACTCCCGGAGCCCAAGCTGCTCTCGGGCACCAACTATTGCGACATCGGCTGGCAGCGGGACAAACACAGCCGCCGGCTGGTGGTGATCTCCGCGATCGACAATCTGATGAAGGGCGCGGCCGGCCAGGCCGTGCAGGCCATGAATCTGATGCACGGGTGGGACGAGACCGCCGGCCTGGGATTTCCCGGTCTGCACCCGATCTAGCCGATGTGCCGGCTCCTGGTCGTCAAAGCCGCGACCGGTTTCGCGATCGCGCCCTTCCTCGAGCGGTTCGCGCTGACCGCGCGCGCCAGTCGCGAGTTCCAGGGCGACGGCTGGGGGTGCGCCTGGTGGACCGGCACCCGCTGGGAACGGTACCGGAGCATCACGCCCGTTTGGGACGACACCTTCGACCGCTTTGACCGGACCACGGTTCTGATTGCGCACGCCCGGAGCGCCTTCCGGAACGAAGGGATCGTGGTGGAGAACAACATGCCGTTCGTCGAGCACGACCTGGTGTTCGCCTTCAACGGCGAACTGCAGGGCGTCCGGCTTACCGCGGAAGGCCGGATCGGGGCGGAAAAGCTGTTCCGGTTCCTGGTGCTTCGCGGGGCGGATCTGAGCCCCGTCGCCCTGTCGCAGGCGTTGGACCTGGTGGCCCGGCGGACCCGGTACGTTCGGGCGATGAACCTGGTGCTGGCCCGGGGAACGGCGCTTCAGGTGGCTTCGCGCTTCAGTGAGGATCCCGACTATTTCACCATGCACCAGTCCCGGTCCGGCGACCGGACGGTGGTAGCGTCGGATCCGTTCCCGATGGACGCTCCATGGGAACCGATCCCGAACGGAACGGTGATGGAACTCCAATGACATCGCTCGACGGACTGACCATTCTGAAGATCGGCGGCGGCGCGGCCATCAATCTGGACGGCATCGCCGAAGATCTGACCGCGATGCCGGGCCCGCTGATCATCGTGCATGGCGCCAATGCCCTTCGCGATCGCCTGGCCGAACAACTCGGCACACCGCGCCGGACGATCACCTCTATATCCGGCTACAGCAGTGTCTACTCCGACGATTCGGCCATCGACCTGCTGATGCTGGCCTATGCGGGACTCGCCAACAAACGGATCGTCGAGGCACTGCAGCGCCGGGGCCGGCCGGCGATCGGCCTCACCGGCCTCGACGGGCGCCTGATCGAGGGCCGCCGAAACCAGGGCATCCGGGTCCGAGAGGAAGGACGCACCATGCTGGTGCGTGACCGCTCGGGTAAGCCGAAGACGTTGAACCGGCCGCTGCTCGACAGCCTGCTGGCGCAGGGGCTCACCCCCGTGCTCACCGTACCACTGGCCGACGAAACCGGTGTCGCGATCAACGCCGAGAACGACGACGTCGTGGCGCTGCTCTCCGCCGAGCTCAAGCCGGCGCGGGTGGTGCAGTTGATCGAAGCCGCCGGAATCCTGAAGGACCGGGACGACCCTGCGTCCCGGATTCCGCGCCTCACCCCGGGGGCGCTCGGCGCCCTGGAGCAGGTGGCCGAGGGCCGCTTCAAACGGAAACTCCACGCGCTCAGCCGACTCTTCGAACAGGCGTCGCCGGTGGTGCTGATCGGTGACGGCCGTGGTCCCCACCCGGTAGCCGACGCGCTGGCCGGACTCGGAACGGTGATCGCTCATGACTGAAGCTCGCCGCCCGCTTCTCGATCTCTATCCCAACCGCGGGCTGGCGTTCGTCCGGGGCGAGGGGTCGCATCTCATCACGCGCGACGGGGATCGCTACCTCGATCTCATGACGAACTACGGCGTGAGCATCCTCGGGCATGGCCATCCGGCGCTGGTCTCGGCGCTCAGCCGCCAGCTCGAAGCGTTGCCCACGCTGCATTCGAGTTTCGGCAACGACGTCCGGCTCCGCGCGGCGGTGGCGCTGCTGGCCCGGGTGCCGGTTCCCGGTGGTTCGGTGTGCTGGACCAACTCGGGTGCCGAGGCCAACGAAGCGGCCCTCAAGTTCGCGGCGACCGCCACGGGGCGGACCGGGTTCGTGGCCTGCGCGGGCGGGTATCACGGCAAGACGCTCGGTGCGCTGTCGGTGACGCACGCCGCCAAGTATCGGACCGGGCTGGCCGGGCTGCTCACCAACTGCCGCTGGGCCGCGTTCGGGTCGGTGGCATCGATCGACGCGGCGATCGGCGACGACACCGCCGCCGTCATCATCGAGCCGATTCAGGGCGAGAGCGGCGTGATCGTGCCGCCGGACGGTTTCCTGCGTGATGTGGCCGATCTCTGCGGCCGGCGCGGGGTCCTCCTGATCGTGGACGAGATTCAGACCGGTGTGGGCCGGACCGGTTCGTTCACGGTGTGCGAGCGCGAAGGTGTGACGCCGGATCTGCTCTGTCTTGGCAAGGGCCTGGCGGGTGGGGTGCCGGTCGGGGCCACGATCGTCGGGCCGGGGGTGGCGGAGTACCTGTTCCGCGGGCTCCATACGTCGACCTTCGGCGGCAATCCGCTTGCGGCCGCGGGCGTGCTGGCCGTTCTGTCGGTCGTGACGCCGGATCTATTGGCGACCGTCGAGGATCGGGGTCGGCGCTTTCGGGAGCAGCTGGCGGTTGCCGGTCTTCCGGTCAGGGGCCGGGGCTTGATGGTCGGGGTTCAGGTCGGCCCCGGCCGGGACTCGTTGCTCAAGGCGCTGCAGAAGGATCGGGTTCTCGCCATTCCCGCGGCCGAGGATGTGGTCCGGTTTCTTCCGCCGCTCGTGATCGACGGGCACGACCTCGAGGCCGGCGCCGGTCGTTTCGTGGAGGCCGCGGCCCGTCAGGCGAATGCGGCGCCGTAGAGCCGGGGCAGAACCTCGAGGTGATAGGTGGCGCGGCCCGGCGTTCCAGAATGACAGCGGGCATGATGCTGGTTCAGTCTTTCGGTTCCGGTCGCGGGAATCCGGCGAACATGCCGTCGATCGTGGCAAACGGAACCGCCTCACCCACCGCGGTGAAGGTACCCCGTTCGGCGATTTCCCTGGCGGCGTTCAGGAACCCGCTCCACGCCGCCCGGGCCAGTGCGCCGCCGATGCTGATCCTGCGAACGCCCGCGGCCTCGAGTTCCGGAACCGTGGTGAAGGCGCCGCCCACCAGCACGTTCACCGGTTTCGGGGCGACGGCGCGGACGACGGCCTCGATGTCCCCCTGGGTCCGGATGCCCGGGGCGTAGAGGCAGTCGGCGCCGGCTTCGGCGTAGGCGGTCAGGCGTCGGATCGTCTCGGCGAGATCCGGACGGCCGACGATGAAGCCCTCGGACCGCCCGGTCAGGAGGACCCCGGTACCGCTCTCGTCGATTGCCCGCCTCGCGGCGCGGATCCGGTCGATCGCCAGTTCGAAGTCGAACAGCGGGGCGGCCGCATTCCCGGTCGAGTCTTCGACCGAGAGGCCGGCAACGCCGGTCCGGGCGGCTCTGGCCACGTTGGCTGCGACGCCGGCCGGATCGATCGCGAAGCCGCCCTCGAAGTCGGCGTTGACCGGAACGTCCACGCAGGCGCAGACTGCGGTGAAATGCTGGAGCGCCTCATCGAGCGTGATCCGGTTGTCCGATCTGCCTAACGACCAGGCGAAGCCCGAGCTCGTCGTGGCCAGGGCCGGAAATCCGAGCTGGGCCAAGAGCCGGGCGCTTCCGACATCCCAAGGGTTGGGGATGACGAAGCAGCCCGATTCGTGGAGGCGGCGGAAGGTCTGGAGCCGGTCAGCGTGAGTGGCCATTCGGGAAGGTATATTGATGCCATCACTTTGGCATCGGGGCCCGTAGCGCGGCCGAGCCTTGCCTGGGCCGGGGCCGAGCGTATGTTCTCAATCGAATCCATGATCAAACCTGGCTTCCGTACGGCGATCCAGCTCGCGGTGCTGGTCGTCCCCGGTGCGATGGTCGCCCAGCGAGCTCCAGCCGACCTTACGATCTCGGTCATCTACACCGGCCGAAGCCTTGGCGCGCTCGGCGTGCTCCGGGCCCAGGACGAGCACGAACTCATCACCGAGCAGGCCAACACCGAAGGCCTCCCTTTCAGGCTGGTCAGCCACTCCGCCTGGCGGGCCCCCGGGATCGCGATCTTCCTCCCGAGCGACAACCCCGAGGGCGACGAGTTGCCGGCCCTGCTCGCCGCCCGCGCCACCGCCGAGCGAATCGATTCGGTACCGGCTCTTCGTTCCGGCAATGCCCTGCTGGTGCAGGACCCCCACCATGTCGATCCCGATCTGCTCGCCATGCTGCGCCGGAATCCGCGGGCTGCCGCGGCGTTTCCCGACATCATCGAAACCCGGGTGACCGTCTACCGGCTCCGCGCTCCCCAGGGGCAACCTGCCTTCATGATTGAGGAGGAAGGCGCGATCTGGCCGGACGATCCCACGGCCTGGACCGTGGGCGAGATGAATCGGATCATTGTTGGCGGGGCCCAACTGTTCGAGCTGCCGCTCAACAT
>JAYUZK010000106.1:0-15685 GCA_043751835.1 Gemmatimonadota bacterium
CACGTCGGCGATGATCCCGGCCGGCGGATCGGCCTGCTCGACCCGCATCCCGGTCTTCCCCGCGTCGGCGGCGCAGAAGGTCCGTTCGAGGGCCCGGCCATCGGTGGTCTGGCAGATGTCGGCGGGGCAGAGATTGAAGGACTCACCCGATGGATAGACGTTGATGGCATAGAGGAACTTGCCGTCGAGGACCTCGACCCGGGTAATCCGGCCACCGCCAAGCGGGGCGAGTTCCTGGACCAGCGCGGTGCGATCGACGCCAAGATCGAGCGACTCGGCGGCCGCGGCGGCGGCCAGGTCCTCCACCCGGTCGAATCGGGTGATCCCCGCCCCACTGCCGCCGATGTTGGCCTTGACGATCACCGGGAAGCGGAGACCGTTTGCGGCCGGGACGGCCTGGCTCGGGTGGTTGATGACGCGGGCCAGGGGATAGCGGAGACCGAGCTCTCTCAAGATCTGGAGCTGGTTCGATTTGGAGATCTCGACGGCGTAGACACCCGAGCCGTTCACCACCGGCACCCCGATCCGTTCGAGGTGGCGAACCCAGTCGAGCGTGTGGAAGGTGGCCTGGCCGTTCCCGCGCAGGTACGCCGAGGGGCTCGCCCGGTTCACCACCAGCGAGTACTTCCGTTCGGTATCGGCCGGGTCGTACCAATGGGACTGGGCGTCGAGCCGGACCCAGGGAATCCCGCGGCGGTCGAGCTCGGCGAAGAGCGGCCGGAACCAGTCCGGGTGCTCATGGTAGACGGCGATCGGCAAGTCGGTTCGGGTCTTCGGCATCGGATCTCTCCATCAGGGATTCACACGAAAAAAAAGCGCGAGTCGGGAGGACTCGCGGCCGCATTCTGGTCTGGGATCGAGCGGGCGGTGGTGCCCGCGTGGTGCTAGTCTCGATTGCCGGAGCCGAAGGCGCTGCTGTCCCCCGAGGAATTCGGACGACAACAACAACAACAACAACACATGGCCATCGACAACGAGCGGATCATGAAGCCAAGTTAGACCGGGTCGGCAGGCCGGCGCAAGTCCGGCTCAACAGGGCAACGCTGCGGCCAAACATGGTATATCCCACACCGGTCAGCGGTTCCGAAGAGGAGACCGGTCGTTGGTCAGGCGTGAGGAGAGATCCAGTTCAGTCTGTGGTCAGGGGCGGCGGCGGGGCCGGTTGACGCTGGCGTGGGTCCGAACCAGCCACCACCGCCCCCCGGCGTCCCGGCGGAACACCTGGGTGGAGTAGATCCCGACCCACTCCTGGGACCCTCCGCTGCTCTGGCGGACCCAGCAAGCCCCGATCGCCATGACCCCGAAAAGATCGAAGTCACACCGCTCCAGGCTGAGGGTCCGGATGCTGTCGGTGCTGGCGGCAACACTCTGGAGCCGCTCCGCGCGATCCAGCGTGAGGACCGAATCTCCGCCGCCCATCACGAAGTGGTAGCCGGCTCCGTAGATCCGACTCAGCACGACCGTGTCCCTGGACTGGAGTGCGCCGATCACCTGCCGGTACATGTCGGTCAGCTGGGCCTTGGTCTTGGCAGCGGAGGCCGGTGGCTGGGCCTGAGCGGGAGCGGGAAGCAGGAACGAAAGAACCAGCAGGATCGTGAACCGCATCGTACCTCCCAGCAGGCGGGGAACCAACCAACGGGGGCTCCGGTCCAACGTCGCCACCCCCTGCTCGACCCCCCAAATGTGGCTTGAGTTTCTGGGGGCCGCAACCACCGCGTGCGGACCGGCCGGTTACCGGGGCCGGCGCCGGGCCACGATCAGGACCTGGATCTCGTCGAGCCGGGGATTGACGAAATCGAGGCGGACCCTGCCGTCGTCGGTAAGCGAGACGGTGGCCGGGACCGCGCTGTGGGTGAGATACCACCCCGCCGGCAGGACGATCGCGTTGGCGGGACGGCCGAACCCCCGGTCCCAGATCAGTTCGTCGCCTTCGACCCGGTAGCGGACGCTATCGGTGTAGGTCTCCGAGATCCGGAGCCGGACTGAATGCCCCGGCTGGACCGCCGGAAACCGGACCACCACCACCTCGCTCGCGGGCCCCACCGGCTCACCGATATCGATGCCCTCGCGGGTGATGTCGGCGCCCCGCCAGGTTCGGCTCTCGAGTGGTTCGCCGGTGTCGAGGATGTAGGCCGAGGGATTGCTGACCTTGCTGCCGGCCCGGACCACGTTGAGGTAGCGATCGGTCCCGGGGCGGGTCTCGGTGTAGTCGTGATAGAGGTCGAAGGCGTGGGTTTCCGGCGGCTGGAGGAAGTAGACGATTTCGCGGGTCTGGGTCGCCCGCTCGGTGAGGCGGTCGGCGAGCGCGGCGGATCCCTTGGCGGTCTGGGCCCGGGCGCTCATGGCCACCGAGACGGTCAGGCAAACGGCCAGGAGGCTGGTTCTCATCGCTGGATCCTCCGGGCTCGCACGACTAAGGGGGCGGCGCCCGGCCCCGCGTTGATGAAACTCACCAGGATCCGGCCGTCGCCGGTCGTGAGCACCTGGGACGGGACGTTGAGGCTGACCAACTCATACCCCGCGGGGAGTACCACCGCGTTGCGCTTGATGCCGAGGGAGCGGTCGAAGACGATCTGCTCGCCGTCGCGGTAGTAGCTCTTGGGATCCTTGTACGTCTTTTCGATCCGGATCCGGACCTGGCCGTTCGCCGGCACCGGCCGGGGCAGTTCCACCTGGATGTAGCTGGTGCCGGTGTCTGCTTCGGCAAAGCCGTGGGACCGCGCGGTCGGCCCGTTCACCACGATGAATTTGAGGGGCGTGCCCGTCGCAGGATCAATGACGCCCTCGTCGCTCGCTTCACTGCCCTTCCGGATCGGATTGAAGTAGTAGCGGGCGCCCGGGGTCGTGGCCGTCACGTCGTAGAGAATCCGGAAGCTTGCCGTCTCGGGGGTCAGCAACTCGTAGCGGGTGTATTCGCCGGTCGAGGCATTCGACTGGGCGGCCAGCGGCGCTGCCCACAACGCCGCCATCACTTCGGCCAGTCGATCGACCAGCGAACCGTTCTGGGCCGAGGCACCGGCCGGGGCCGCGCAAAGCAGCAGCAACGACAACAAGGATGGACGCATCACGATCCCGTCTCTCATGGTTTGATCCAGCGACCGAACCACTCGACCACCCGGTCAAGTCGGTCGAGCAGGTGTTTCTCTTCCCTGATCCCGTGCCCTTCCCGCGGATAGAGCACGAGTTCGGTCGAAACGCCGAGCCGTTTGAGCGCCCGGTACAGCATCTGGCTCTGGCTGATCGGGTCGGTGATGTCCTGCTCACCCTGGAGAATGAGCGTCGGTGTCCTGACCCGGGTCACGAACGTGAGAGGCGAGCCTTTTTTGAACCCCTCGGGCTTTTCCCACGGGAGACCGTAGAACCATTCATCGTACTGCGGGCCGGCCTCGGTGCCATACTCGACCGCGAGGTCGCTCATTCCGGCGCCGGTGATCGCCGCCTTGAACCGAGTGGTCTGGGTGATCGCCCACGAGGCCATGTAGCCGCCGTAGGACCACCCGCCGATGCCTAACCGTTCCGGATCGGCGACCCCGCGCCCGATCAGCGTGTCCACCCCGACCATCAGGTCCTTGAAGTCCGCCCCGCCCCAGTCGCCCCGGTTCGAGGTCAGGAACTTCCATCCATAACCGGTGGAGCCCCGGATGTTGGGATAGAATACGGCATAGCCCCGGGCCGCCAGCAGCTGACCCCAGGTGTCGTAGCTGTCGCTCCAGGAACCGGTCGGGCCGCCGTGGACCATGACGATGAGCGGCACCCGGGCGCCGGCGGCGCGACTTCGGGGCAGCAACAGACCACCTTCGATCCTGACGCCGTCGAAGCTCTTGTAGATGAATCGCTCGAGGGGCACGGCGTTGAGCGAGTCGCGGCCGGCATTGAAATGGGTGAGCCGGACTGGCGCCATGTTCGGTCCCGCGAGCCACAGCTCGGCGCCCTGGGTCGCGGTGGCGGCGACCGCGGCGAAGCCCGTGGTGGTCACGGCCAGGTCCGACACCACCGCGGGCAGGCCCGCGACCGGTTCGGCTCGGCCATCGGGCCTGATGATCAGCGCTTCCGAGCCAAACCCGCGGGCGACCATCGCGATGATCGAGCCGTCGGGCCGCCACTGATACCGCTCGATCATCTCGTCGAGCCCGCGGGTCAGGTTCACCGGCTCGCGGGCCCCCTGACGGAGCAGGAAGAGATCGTACGGGGTCGGCCCGCCTTCCGGCGACCCGGTGAACGACACCGTGGAACCATCCTTGGAGATTTGCAGGTCGCCGATCGGGCCCTTCGGTCGAGCCAGTTCGGTGAGACCGGTATCCACGATCGCGGCGGTGAAGAGCCGGTCGGTCCAGCGATCCTGCTCCGGATGATCGGTCGCGACCACGGCCAGCCGGTCCGCCGAGGGGTACCAGGCGAAATCGCTGATCCGCCACCGCGAGCCGGTCAGCCGTCGCGGCTTTCCGCCGCCCAGCTCGTAGATCCAGAGCCCGCTCTCCCGGCCCCGCTGGTCCATCAGCTTCGCATCGTCCTTGTCCTTGGCCTTCTTCTCCTCCTCCTCGGTTGGATCGTCGGCCGCCCGATAGGCGATCCGTTTTCCGTCCGGCGACCAGGCGAACGATTCGACCCCACCCTTCCCCTCGAACAGCGCCTGCGCCTCACCGCCCGAGACCGACATCACCCAGATCCGCGGCGGACCGGCCCGATCGCTCAGAAAGGCGAGCCGGGTTCCGTCGGGAGACCACGCCGAGGCCCACTCCGAGGCCGACGAGGCGGTGAACTGGCGGGTCGTCCGCACCGCGACGTCGAGCACATGGATGTGCTGGATCGAGAGTGTGCCCTTCGGCGCCTCGGAGACCGTGAACGCCACCCGTGCCCCATCGGGCGACGGCACCAGGCCCCCGATCCGCCGGGCCGCGAGTACCTGCGGCGGCGTGACCGCAACCGCAGCCTGAAGCAAAAGGCCGCCCCAGTGTGTGAGCAACATCATCGGGACTCCGGTGCGAGGAGGGGTTGTTGCGTGGAGACTAGGCTCTTTCGATCACACGCAGTTGGGCCAGGATCTCCGGCTCGCCCTTAAGCTCGACGAGCGGCGCGAGGCGTTCGTAGATCGCCGGCCAGTCCAGCAAGCCCCGCTGCCGAATCGCCACATTGCGAATATCGACCCAATCCTGTGGGCGGGCGGCAAAAGCTCTGAGAACCACCAGATCCTCTGCCGAGCAGGTTCGGAGCGCGATTCCAGGCTGGTAGTCGGTCTTGCTCGACCGCCTGATGAGGTCTCGCTCGAGTGGCAACCCGGCGTACGCGACGTCCAAACCGCGGCCCGAGGGGGTCGACAGCAGGAGGACTCGGTGCCTCCTGGCAAAGTCGCAGGCGTCCGGAATCCGGGCGGTGAACCGGGTCAGGAGCACGTCGGAAAAGCGGTCTTCATCACCAAAATCGGCAAAGAGGGAAATGTCGATGCCCCGAGTGAGGCGCGGCTCCCCCCAGCGGAGGAGCGCCAGCCCGCCGATGATGCAAAACGGCCAGCCTTGATCCTCGACGAAATCCTGGACGATCTTGGCCTCGCTGACCAGATCTCTCATTGGCGCAGCAGCTTAAACAAGCGCTGCTGGTCGACCAGACCGGAGGAAGGGGCCGGGGAATGCTCTCGCAGCACCCACGACAATCCGTCCAAGGCAGCAACGGCCGCGACGGTGTCCACGGCCCGCAACTCGGCTTGGCGCACCCGCTCGAGTTCCGGACCAGCCACCCGCCATCGTTCGACCCAGGCCCGCATCGCTTCGCGACTGTCCATACGATTGCCTCCCAGCCGTGAAAGATACTACGGGCTGCCCGTAGGGAACCGTCAAGGATCCTGCCGAAGACGGCGCCACACCGGCCCGTCAGGAAATTGGTAATCGTTCAGCGAATCGGCCTTCATCTCGATGCTGTACCCCGCGTGGCGCGGCGCCTGGTACCGCGCGTTCCGAATGACACACGGGTCGACGAAATGCTCGTGAAGGTGATCGACGTATTCGAGAACCCGGTTCTCCAGCGACGCGCCGATCGCGATGTAGTCGATCATCGACAGATGCTGAACGTACTCGCACAGCCCGACCCCGCCGGCGTGCGGACAGACCGGCACGCCGAACTTGGCCGCCAGCAGCAGCACCGCCAGGACCTCGTTGACGCCGCCGAGCCGGCAGCTGTCGATCTGACAAAAGGAGATTGCCCTCGCCTGGAATAGTTGCTTGAAGACGACCCGGTTCTGGCAATGCTCCCCGGTGGCCACCCCGATTGGGGCCACCGCCCGGGCGATCGCGGCGTGGCCGAGCACATCATCGGGATTGGTGGGCTCCTCGATCCAGAGCGGGCGAAACAGCGCCAGATGAGTCATCCACTCGATCGCGTCGGGTACATCCCATCGCTGGTTGGCGTCCACCATCAGGTGGCGATCGGGACCAATCTCTTCCCGGACGATCCGGAGCCGCCGGACGTCGTCCTCCAGCGAGGTGCCGACCTTGATCTTGAAATGGGTCCAGCCCTCGGCGATGCCCTCACGGCAGAGCCGGCGGATCTTCTCGTCGGGGTAGCCCAGCCAGCCGGCCGAGGTGGTGTAGGCGGGAAATCCGTCGCGCCGCATCTCGGCCTCGCGCGCCGCCTTGCCGGGCTGGTTCGCACGCAGCAGTGCCACCGCTTCCGCGGGCGTGATGGCGTCGGTGATGTAGCTGAAATCGATGCAGGCCACCAGCTGCTCGGGTGTCAGATCGACCACCAGCTTCCAGAGTGGTTTGCCCTCGACCCGTGCCCAGAGGTCCCAGATCGCGTTCACGACCGCGCCGGTGGCGAGATGGGTGACGCCCTTCTCGGGGCCGAGCCACCGGAGCTGGCTCTCCTGGGTGAGCGAGTGCCAATACCGGCGCCAGTCGGCGGTGATGTCCTCGAGCGTCCACCCCACCACCAGCCGGCCCAGCTCCTCGACCGCGGCGCAGACCACCCCGGTTCCGCGCCCCAGCGTGAACGTCAGCCCGTGCCCGATGTGCGGCCCGTCGGTCGTCAGGGTGACGTAGGCGGCCGAATAGTCAGGATCGGTGTGGAGCGCATCGGAGCCGATGTGCTCAAGCGAGGTCGGGAAACGGATATCGCGTACGACAAGGCCGGTAATCCTGGTCATGGCGTCAGGCGGTGAAGCCGCCGTCCACCACCAGCGCGGTGCCGGTGGCAAAGCTGGCATCATCGGACGCGAGATAGAGGATGCCGGCGGCGATCTCCTGCGGGGTGCCGAGCCGTCCCATCGGCTGGCGGGCGGTCATCGCGGCGAGCATGGCCCTGGGATCCTTCGATTCGTTGACCCGCTGGGTGACCCACGGCGTCATGGTGGTGCCGGGGCAGATGCAGTTGACCCGGATCCCCTCGCCCACATGGTCGAGCGCCATCGCGCGGGTGAGGCCGACGACCGCGTGCTTCGACGCGGCGTACGCGGCCCGGTCCTTCAACCCCGCCACTCCGGCGATCGAGGCCGTATTGACGATGACACCTTTCTTTCGGCGGATCATCCCCGGCAGCGCCGCCTTCGAGAGCAGGAACATCGACTTCACGTTGACCCGCATCAGCCGGTCCCAGTCGCTCTCGCTGGTGGTGAGCGCCGTGCCCGCGACGCCGGTGCCGGCGTTGTTGACCAGGATGTCGAGTCTCCGGAACCGCTTCTCCACCTGGGCCACGATGGCGGTGGCGGTGGCGCGAGCGGGCCGGAGGTCGTTCACCGCCACCGTGGCGCCCTCCCGGCCAAACGCGAGCGCCGTCTTTTCCCCGATTCCCGAGCCGGCGCCGGTCACCAGCACGATCTTCCCCTTGAACCGCGGCTTCATCGCACCACTTTCCTCACCGCGATGGCGGCAGCCTTCACCGCGGAGGCCGGAGTCAGCCGACCCATGAGCGCCCGCTGCACCGACCGCCAGATCGCGTCCTCGCACTCCGGATACCGGGCAAAGCGGGGCGGGATGATCAACGCCTTGGCCATCGTCTCGGCCAACATCTCCCACCGGCGGACCTCAAACGGGTTATCCCGAACAGCACGGCGCACCGCCCGGACGGCGCTCATCCGGGCCGGAATCCCGCCAAGTCGGGCTTCGGCCTTCTGCGAGTCGGCGGATGAGAGGAACCCGAGCAGCGCCAGGGCGCCCTTCTTGTTCCGCGCCTGCCGCGCGATCGCGAAAGAGTGGCACCCCGCGTAAGCGGCCCGCCGCCCGGTCAGACCGACGGGCAACAGGGCCACGCTGGTCTCCCCCGCCACCCGGCTGGAGGAAGTCCCCATGTAGAGGTAGTGGCTCCCCGGCCAGTCGGTGGTCATGGCCGCGTGGCCTCGGCGGTACTCGGCCGAGATGTCGTCGTAGTGCCAGAGTGGAAGAATGGCCGGGGTCACTTCGCGGCGGCGGTGCAATTCCACCAATCGGTCCACCGCCCAGACTCCGGCGGGAGAGTCGAAGGCCGGCCGGAGGTCCGGCGTGAACAACTGGCCGCCGGCACTCACCAGGAGTTCGTAGAACGTCCCGAAGAGACCGGAGTCCCGCCCCGGGAACAGGAATCCCGCGTGCGCCTTGGTCGTGAGGATTGTGGCGGTATCGACCAGATCGTCCCAGGTCTCGGGCACGTCGAGCGGCTTCCGGAAGGCTCGCTGGTAGCGCCGCTGGAACGTGATGCTCTCGAATAGGTCGCGGCGATAATAGAGAAGCCGGAGATCGACGTTCCGCGGCATCTGCAACAGCTTGCCGTTGATGGTGGCCAGTTCGAGCGCCCGCGGGTTCATGTCCGCCCGGTCCGCCTTCGACACCAGCCCGTCGAGGGGGAGGAGCCACTTGGCCTGGGAGGGGGCGTATTTGGTGTGGGTGGAGAGCAGATCGAGATCGGGCCGGCCGCGGGAGAAATCCCGGGCCACCCGGGCGTTCAACTCGGGGTGCGGCAGCCGGGCCACGATCTCGACCCGGTACCCGGTGAGGCGCTCGAAGGCGGGAATCCGGTCGTAGAGACGGTCGTACATCGGGCCGCCGACCAGCAGCGCCCGCACCACACCCGATCGTTCCATGATCATGCCTAACGAATGGCTCGGCCACCGGCCAGGAATGTCCTGATCCGGTTGTTGAGAAAGAGGCGGTCCTTCGGGTCGAGGCCGGCGCCGGCCGGGTGCCCCCAGAGCGACGGAATCGGCACCAGCGACACGGTCTTCATCAGGCCCGCCTCGTAGCGAGCGTCGGTGAGCGGAAAATACAGATCGGTGGCGGACGGCATATAGAGGAACGGCACCTTGATCGATCCGAGCGCCTTGGACAGACTGCCGTTGAAGCCGGCCGTCGTGCCCACGTCATGGCGCTCCCACATCCGGGCCTGGAAAATCAGATCGTTGGCGTCGGCGCCGGGAATGAAATTGGTCGAGAGGTTCGTGACGAACTGTTCCAGCGTGGTCTGGGGTGTCGACATCTGGTGCCACAGCTCCTGGCGCCACCACTCCTGCGAGAACAGCCAGCCGGCCCAGATCAGGCCAAACTGGTGGACGCCGGCCTTGGGCTGCTCGCTGTAATCCCCGCCCTTGAACAGCGGGTCCGTGGTGATCGCCGCGATCTCGGCCTCGAGCCGGACGATCCCGTGCGGCCAGCACTTGGCGGTGCCGGCCGTGGCCACGATCCGGTCGGCAAAGTCGGGGTGGCTCACCGCCCACTGGAACGCCTGCTCAGCACCCATCGAAAACCCGATGATGGCGCGGAGGTGACTGACACCGAGCCCGTCCTGGAGCAGCCGGCGGACGGCTTCGACGTTGTCGCGGATCGTGGCCGCGGGGAACCGGGGGCCATGAAACGGCTCGGCCGTGTTGCTGGGCGACGACGACTGGCCGTTGCCGAACAACTCGGTCATCACCAGGAATACCTTGGTGGTGTCGAGCGCCCCGCCCTTGCCGATCAGCCAGTCGTAGCCGTGATGGTTGGCCAGGTAGTGGGACGGGAGCAGGATGGCGTTGCTTCGGTCGGCGTTGAGCTTGCCGTAGGTGCCGTAGACGACCACCGCGCGGGGCAGCACCTTGCCGTCCTCGAACCGGAAGTTCTCAATCAGATACTCATGGCGATCGAGGTCGGGACGAGTGGTGGCCTGGCTCGCCACCTTCGCCGGGAGGCACAGGCCCATTGCGGCAAAGAACATGACACCGGTCGGCGCGAGCCGGCGGATCGGGGCACCTGACATGGGGCTCGCCTTCGTGACAAGGAATTGGGCGTTCGGAACAGGGAGAATATATCGCCGCTCAGATCCGCGCACGGTCCGACCCTCCGGGGGGAGGCCCCGCCGGTCTACCTTTGACCTGCGGCAGACGAACCGAGGAGCGGAACCCGTGTCCTATCGCGACAAGGCAGTGATCGTCACCGGCGGAAGCCGCGGCATTGGCGAGGGGATCGTCCGGGCCTTCGTCCGGGCCGGCGCCACCGTGGCGTTCTGCGACCGCCGGGCCGAGGAGGGCCGCGCCCTGGCGGAGTCCCTGAACGGACGGGCCGTATTCCACCGGTGCGATGTCGCCAATGAGACGGACCTGGCGGCGTTCATCGTCCAGGCCACCGCCGCGATGGGCCGGCTCGACTGTCTGGTCAACAACGCCGGCTGGCACCCGCCTCACCGGCCGATCGACGACTTCCCGGCCCGGGAGTTTCGCGACCTGCTCGAACTCAATGTCGTGAGCGTCTTCGTCGCCTGCCGCACCGCCTTGCCCCACCTCCGGCTCACTCGGGGCTGCATCATCAACATCGCCAGCCTGGTCGGCTCGATAGGCCAACACCACGCCACCACCTACGTCGCCACCAAGGGCGCGGTGGTGGCGCTCACCAAGGCGCTGGCAATCGACGAAGCGCGGCACGGTGTTCGGGTCAACTCGATTTCCCCGGGCAACATCATGACCCCGCCCTGGCGTGAGGCCGCCGACGCCACCCCCGACCCGGCCCGGGCCATCGCCGAGGGCGACGCGGCCCAAGTCATGGGGCGGATGGGTACTGCCGCCGAAGCGGGAGATCTCGCGGTGTTTCTTGCCGCCCAGGCAACCTTCACCACGGGCGTCGATCACCTGCTGACGGGTGGCGCGGAGCTGGGGTACGGCCGAAAGGCCTGAGGTCAGCCGCTCCGGCGGTGGCGGATCCGGTCGATCGCCACCGCCGTCACGATGATGAACCCGGTCACGATCTCCTGGACCCAGTTGGACCAGCCGAGCTGCGAGCCGCCGGCCCGGATCACGGTCATGATGAGCGCGCCGAGCAGACTGCCGAGCACCGAGCCCTCGCCGCCGGAGAGACTCGCGCCACCGATCACCACCGCGGCGATGATGTCGAGCTCGAGCCCGGTGGCCACGGTCGGATCGCCAACCGAAAGCCGCGCGAACTGCATCACCCCCGCTACGCCGACCAGCGCCCCGCCCAGGAGATAGACGATCCGCTTGACCCGGCCCACGCGAACGCCGGCGAGGCGCGCCGCCGCCTCGTTGGAGCCGACCGCCAGCACATGGCGCCCAAGCCGGGTCGAGTTGAGCACCACCCCGACGATCACCGCCAGCACGACCGTGACCCACACGCCGGGCGGAAACAGCATCCAGCGCTCCTCGGGACGGAGCGCCGCCAGCGCCTCGTTGATCCACGAGATCGGCGCGTCGACCTTCTGCTCGTGCGCCAGCCCCTTGGCGGCCCCGCGGATGGCCAGCATGGTGCCGAGCGTCACGATGAACGGAACCACGCCAAGCGCCGTGACCAGAATGCCGTTGAGGGCGCCCGCGGCCGCGCCGGCGGCGATGCCCAGTCCCGCGGCGATCAGGGGCGGCAGCCCGGCGGAAAGCGACGCGGCGATCACGACCGTCGTGAGCGCGATCACCGCCCCCGCCGAGAGATCGATCCCGCCGGCCGCGATGATCAAGGTCATCCCGAGCGCGGCGGTGCCGACGATAGCGGTTTGTCGGAGGATCAATTCGAGGTTCGGGCCCGAGACGAAACCGAACTCTCCGGTTGCCCGCTGCACCAGGACCGCGAACAACAGGAAGGCGCCGACCAGCGCCGCGAGCGTCACCGCGTTACGGCGCATCAGGTGGTTCCCCCGCCCGAGGCGGCCAGCAGCAGGGTGTGCTCGTCGGTGGCCTCGGCCGGCACTGGAATACCGAGCGCGCCCCGCCGCATCACCGCGATCCGGTCGCAGATGCCTAACAGCTCCGGCAGATAGCTCCCCACGATCAACACCGCGCAGGGGCGCTCGGCCCGGGTCACCAGCCGGTCGATCGTCCGGTAGATCGCGGCCTTGCTGGCCACATCGATGCCCCGGGTCGGCTCGTCGAGCAGGAGCAGGTCCACGTCGTGCTGGAGGAGGCGACCCAACGCCACCTTCTGCTGGTTGCCACCCGAGAGCTGTCCCACCGGCTGGAGTGGATCGGCCAGGCGGATGCCGAGTTCCTCCACCACGGGGGCCGTGGCCCGGCGCTGCTCGGCGGGGGTGACCCAGGGCCCGAATGAGGAGAGCATCAGGTTGTCCGCCACCGAGAGGCCGACCGCCAGGCCTTCCCCCTTCCGGTCTTCGCTCACCATGCCGGCCCCGCTCCGCCACCGCTCGGCCGGGGCGGCCCCGCCGAGGCCCATCACCTTCAGGTCGCCGCGGACCACGGGATCAAGCCCGAAGATGGCGCGGAGGAGCTCGGTTCGGCCCGAGCCCACCAAACCGAAGATCCCGACCACCTCGCCCCGGCGGACGGTGAGCGTGGCGTTCTCCGGTCTGACGGCGCCCGCCAGCCCCTCGATCGCAAGCAACGGTTCACCCGGGCGTCGAGGACCCCGGGGATAGGCCTCCGACTCCGGCTGGCCCACCATCGCCGTCACGATCGCCTCCGGCGCCACGCCGCGGGTGGCGCCGGCCTCCACCAGCCGGCCATCGCGAAGGACCGAGTAGCGATCGGCCACCGCGAGCGCTTCTTCGAGGAAGTGGGTGATGTAGACGATCGCCTCGCCCTGGAGAGCCAGCCGCCGCATGGTGGCGAAGAGCCGCTCGGCGTCCGGCTTCGGGAGACTGCTGGTCGGCTCGTCGAGCACCAGGACCCGGCAGCCGGCCGCGAGGGCCCGGGCGATCTCGACGATCTGGCGGGCCGCTATGGGAAGCGAGCCGACTCTGGCGGCCGGATCGATGTCGGGCGATCCGAGTTCGGCCAGGACCTCGCGGGTGCGACCGTGCATGGCGGCGCGGTCGAGCAGGCCCCGCCGAGTCGGCTCGACGCCCAGAAAGACATTCTCGGCCACGGACAGGTGCGGAGCGAGCGACAGTTCCTGATAGATCATCGCCACGCCGGCGCGCCTGCCCTCGAGCGGATCGCGCGGCCGGTAGGGCTGTCCGTCGAGCTCGATGGTCCCGCCGTCAGGGGCGAGCGCCCCCGACAGGATCTTCATCAGGGTGCTCTTCCCGGCCCCGTTCTGGCCCAGCAGCGCGTGGATTTCACCGGGGGCCACGGAGAGGTCGACCGCAGCCAGCGCGTCGGTGGCGCCGAACCGTTTGGTGATGCCCCGCATCGCGAGGCGCGGTGCGGGGGGCGCGATCACGGGGCGAGTTTCGGGCTCACCAGTTCGGCGACGGCGGGATCCTTGAGGTTGGCCTTGGTGACGAGCGTCGCGCCGGTGTCGATCCGCTTCTCGACCGGCTGGCCCCTGAGATGCTGGACCAGTGTCTTGACCGCGAGGTAACCCATGTTGCCGGGATTCTGGAGCACCATGCCGTCCATTTGGCCCGCGCTGATCGCCTCGACGAACTTGGGGCTCGCGTCGAACCCGATGAAGTGGACCTTGCCGGCGTAACCCCCGTCCACCAGGGCACGGAGCATCCCGAAGGTGGTGGACTCGTTGGGACAGAAGATCCCATCCACCCCGAGGCCGGTGGCAGTCTTGCGAGCCGCGAGCAGATTTTCACTTGCCTGAAAGGCGGTTTCCGTGGTGTGGCCGCCGTATTGGTTGGAACTCACGACCTTGAGATCGGGATACCGGGCCACCGCATCGAGGAAGCCTTGTTCCCGGTTGGTCGTGCTGGCGGAGCCGACGGCCAGGCGAAGCATCATCAGGTTGCCCTTCCCGCCAAGTACCTTGGCCAGGGCCTCCCCGGCCAGGACTCCGCCCTTGTAGTTGTCGGTGGCGACGAAGCTGACGTAGTCCGGGCTCTTCAGGTCCGAGTCGAAGATCACCACCGGCACCTTCGAACGGGTGGCGTTGGCCACTGGCTGGACCAGCGCGGCATCATCGAGCGGTGCCAGCGCAATGCCCGATACCCCGCGAGTGACGAAATTTTCCATCACTTTGATCTGTTCTTCGCGGTCGCTCTCCTGGAGCGGGCCTTTCCACTCCACGGTGACGCCGAGTTCCTCGCCGGCCTTGATGGCGCCGGCGTGAACCGCGCGCCAAAACTCGTGGGTGGTGCCCTTGGGAATCACGGCGATGCGAAGGCGGCCCGGGTTCTTCCTGCCGCCGGCGCAGGCGGCCAGGCCAAGGACCAGTGCGAGTGACAACCGGGCGAGTTGCTTGGGCATGACCCTTATGCTAGCACCTGATGGTCGCGGGCGCGACCGGCCTCGCAAATCGAGGTATCTTCCGGATCAGCCATCACCATCTGGAGACATCGAATGCGAACGCCGCCGTCAAGGCTCATCACCACCAAGATCAGAACCATGGGACTCTTCGCGGTTCTTCTGCTGCAAGGGACGCTCTCCGCCCAGACCAGCAACCCCGCCACCAACCCAGAAGTCCTCGGCGCCGAGCGGCTCTTTTCCGCCTGGATGGACGGCCAGATTGCCTACCGCGGGCTGCCCGGCATCGTGGTGGGTGTGGTGGCCGATCAGGAGCTCGTGTGGGCGGCCGGGTTCGGGTTTGCCGACATCGCGGCCAAACGACCGATGACGCCGGCCACCAAGTTCCGGATGGCATCCCACAGCAAGCTCTTCACCGCCACGGCGATCATGCAGCTCCGCGAGCAGGGCAAGGTCCGGCTCGACGATCCGGTCTCCAAGTATTTGCCCTGGTTCAAGGTGAAGCCGGCCGAGGCCGATGACCCGCCGATCACGGTCGAGGAGCTGCTGACCCACAGCTCGGGCCTCCCCCGCGAGGCGGGACCCCATTGGACCACCTACCAGTTCCCCACCGAGGACGAGCTCCGGAGCCTCACGCCCGAGCGCCAGGCCGCCTTCGCGCCCGAGATCCGGTGGAAATACTCCAACCTCGCCTTCTCGATTGCCGGGATGATCGTGGAAACGGCAAGCGGCGAGCGGTGGGCCGACTACATCCAGAAGCACATCTACCAGCCGCTCGGGATGACCTCATCGAGCGTCGATCAGAATGCGGCTGGGCTCGCCGTCGGCTACGGCCGCCGGATGCCCGACGGAACCCGGGCGGTCATGCCGTTCATCGACGCCCGCGGGATGGGCGCCGCCACGGGGATCACTTCCACCGTCGAGGACATGGCCAAGTTCGTCTCGGCCCAGTTCCGCACCGGCCCGATGGGCGGCCGGCAGATTCTCAGCACCGGATCGCTCCGGGAAATGCACCGGATCAGGGTCCTGGAGAACAATTGGACCCAGGGCAACGCGATCGGCTTCGCCGTGAACCGGGCGAAGGACAAGACCTACATCGGGCACGGGGGCGGGTATCCGGGCTACACCACCCAGACCCTGATCCAGCTCGACAGCCGGGTCGGG
>JAYUZK010000107.1:0-3787 GCA_043751835.1 Gemmatimonadota bacterium
GATCCGACCCGATCCGCCGAAGAGCGACCGGGGATTCCCAAAGATCACGTACAGTCGAATCGGTGAGTCGTCCAGAGCCGCGAAGCGAAGGTCCGCCGAATCGGGCGCCGCCAGGACTCGCCACGACCATCGGAGCGAGTCCCCGGCCGCGGTCGAGCCGCGGAGGTCGCGGTGAAGCCACGCCGCCCGGCCCGCTCCCTCCAGCCGAATCATCCGCTCGCTGCCCCGCTCCACAATCTCGACGGCCGGCGACTTCCGGCCCCGCACCGGACGAATCTGCCAACCAGGCGGGATCCCCGGGCCTGGGTTGGCGTGGTCGAGATCGAGCAAGTCGCCGGAAGTGGTCGTGAATAGGCATCCGATCAGGGCGAGCAGCCGCAGCGTGACCTCCTTGGCGGGTCGGGGTTCACGCTAACAACGATCCCAGCACGACGTTGGTTCTCGCCGGAGACTCCGGCGGCGAACCGACCGGGAGCCCAGCGCGTTTAGCTTTCGTGGTCTTACGACACCTTTGCCCGCTCGGAGCGGTTCGCCGAGTATCTCGCCGCGCTGGCCAGTTTTGACCCGTCCGCCCTCGACCGCGATGAGCGGCTCGCGTTTTGGCTCAACGCCTATAACGCGTACACCATTCGGCTGATTACCGAACACGGGGAGCGGAAGTCGATCCGGAACATCGGCAAAACGTTCGGTTTCATTCGGGGTGGCAAGGGGCCCTGGGCGGGTCGACGTCGCCGCCGGCGCTGTGTGGGTGAGTCAAGTGTTCCAATTCAACGACTACGTCAAAGATTTTGGAGGCACCGAGGCGTCGGTGATGGGTTTTGTCGCCCGGTACTATCCGCCTGGCCCCGAGCGCGACCTGCTCCTGTCAGGTGGGGCCAAGCTTCGCTACACGGTGTACGACTGGGCCCTCAATAGCCAGGAGCAGGCTCGGGAGTTCGGCGCCCAGCTACCGGCGTTTGCCACCTGGGTCGAACGACAGGGCGCCATCGGTCCGGCCGGATCGGGCGTGAGGCGGGAGAACCGCGGGAGCGCGGCCGTCGTTACTACAGACATTCGAGTACCACGCACCCAGGCCACCACCCCACTGCCAGGAGCAGTCGATGACCACCGCGCTCACCCGTTTGACCCTGACCTTGAGCCTCGCGATCGGCCTCCCGCTGGCCGCTGGCGCTCAAACCAAAGACAAGATGGCCGACAAAGACATGAAGATGGATCACGGCGAGATGATGGCGCTGGTGAAGGGCGAGTTTACCGGCGTTGGCGGCCATGCTAGCTCCGGGTCATACCAGATCGTGAAAGAAGGGGGCAAGCTGATGCTCCACACCAGCGCGGATTTCGCGGTGGACGATGGCGCGCCCGACGTGTATCTGGTGCTGTCGGCCGGACCCAAGGTGGGCAAGGACAAGGCGGTTTGGCTGGGCCAGCTGACCAAACACATGGGTGAGCATTCGGTCGAAGTGCCGGCGTCCGCCAAGCTCGACCAGATCGACACCGTGGTGCTCTGGTGCAAGAAGTACAGCGTGACGATCGGGGTGGCGCCGCTCGATGGGGCCGCGCTGGCCAAGGCGGCGATGCATGAGATGAAGCCCCAAGGCGAGCGCTAGCTCGGTGCGGCCAACTCGGATGGTGGTGGTGGCCGTCGTGGTGATGGTGGCGGCCCGCGGCGCCGCCGCTCAACCGGATTCCCTGCCGGGGCGGGCCTTCGTCCGGCGGGGCGGAATCCAGTTCCAACTCGGCGGCGCGGGATTGGGCCTCTCCGCCTTGAGCCGCTCGTTGACGACCAACGGACTGCCCGCCCCGGCGGCGTCAGTTTTCGAAACCGGCACCAGCGGTTATCTCCAGTTCGGTCGAGTGGTGGTGGCGGGAAGCGGTTTTCGGAGCCTCACCCGGACGGCCTCGAATGGAGTCTACCAAACCTCGCTCCGGAGTACGTCGGGGTTGATCGATATCGGTCTCGCGATCGTCGATCGTCCGTCAACTGTGGTCTTTCCCTATCTGGGCGGGGGGCGCGGAGGATTGGTCGCCAGGATCCGGGGGTCGTCGATCGGGTCGGTCGACGATATCCTCGCCGCGCCGCGCCGGGGCGTGGAACTCAGCAGTCGGTCCTGGCTAGTGAACGCCGGCGTCGGTCTCGACCAGGTGGTGTGGGGCGCCCGGTCCGGTCGGCCGATCACGGTGGGAGTCCGCGCCGGGCAGCTGTGGCGGGCCGGCAGGGTCCAATTTCGGGCTGACGGCGATCGGATCGACGGTGGTCCCGAAGCGAGCGCGGCCGGACCCTATTTCCGGCTGACGTTGGGCCTCGGCCTCGCGCGGCGCCGGGATGCGCTGGCCAGTGCGGTCGGCAGCGCCGTGATGGGCATCCTTCGTTGACCAGCGCGCCCCGACCATCCTAACCTCGGAGTGACCATGACATGGCAATCGGCGACGGCGACGGCGGTCGCGACCCTGATCCTCGGCGCTTGTGGCGCGACCCCGCCGACCGCGCCGGACGCAAGCACGCTGGATCCGGCCCAACCGCCCCCGGCCGGGGTACCGACGGAGGGCCGCTTCGTGGGGGTGGGTCACGAGGGCCAGGGGACTGCCTCACTGGTGGTGGCTGAAGGGCGAGCGCGGTTGGTGTTTTCCAGCGATTTTGTCGTCACCCAGACGCCCGGGCCGTACGTTTATCTCAACACGGCCAACGATCCTAACCGGGGCCAGCCGCTGCGGGTCGCCGCCCTCAAGTCGAGCCGTGGGGCCCAGCAATACGACTTCATGGTGCCGGCCGGGGTCCGCTACACCTACGTCCTCATCTGGTGCGATCCGTTCAACGTCCCGGTCGCCGAAGCGCCGATCGCGCCGACGCCCTGATCGCGGTCGAGGTCGGGCCCACTCGTTAGGCGCTCCGGATCCGGAACGCGGTTGAGCATCGGGCCGCAAAATGCGCGACGGTGATGCTCGTCCTCTGCGGCCTCCTGTCGTGGGCAGCCATTCACACAGTCAAAAGCCAGCCGCAGTGAGGTGGATGGTCGGCTCTCGGCGCGCAGCGTCGTCGCTACGGCTGCAATGGCGTGGAGTGTGGCAAGGCAAACCGCTGCAGGTACTGGAGATCGTCGGCGTCAATCCGAGCAGCGTAGATCCACTGACGGTCGAAACCGACCAATCGGGAGCCTGCTGGGAACTCGATCCGGTCGACCAGCTGGCCCCGCCGGTCAAACAGATCGAAGACTGTGGTCGTCAGGCGCGGGTACACGGTGCGGTACCGCGAAGCGCATCAACTCCTCGAAGACATCACCGAAGCGCGCGAACTCGGGCAGCTCCGGAAACTCCGCGCGCAGATCGCGGGCGTCGAATTGCTCCTCATCGACGATCTCTTTCCGCGCAAACTCCCCGCGCAGGCCGGCGACGAGCTCGCCGATGTCATCATGGCGCGGCACGAGAAGCGGTCCACGATCATCACGTCCAATCGGCCCGTCGACGCCTGGGCGCGGCTCCTCGGTGACGTGGTCGTGGTCACCCCACTGCTCGACCGGCTCATGCACCACGGGCATCTGCTCAAAGTCGACGGCAAGAGCTGGCGGCTCAACGAAGCCGCCGCACGCGCAGCGAAGCGAGGCGCCGTCAGCTAACTGTGGTCAGTCCCGCCGCCCAAACGCTGGGGTCATTTGACCCGGCCACAAGTGGGGTCATTTGGGGTGGCCACCGGGGCGCGGAGCTCGACCGCCGGGAGTATCCCAGCGGCGGCGCCGTCACCAACACCCAGATGGCGGCCATCCAGCTCAAGCCGCACGCGTTCCACGGCGAGTGG
>JAYUZK010000108.1:0-2683 GCA_043751835.1 Gemmatimonadota bacterium
GCGGTCCACATGAAGGTGAGCGAGAAGGGTGGGCTCTCGGTCTACGGACTGGGGCGCTTCCCGGTCACCCTCTACAAGGAACAGTGGCAGAAGCTCATCGGCATGGCCGGCGAGATTCGCGACTTCCTCCGCGACCACGATCGCGAACTCAAGGCGAAGGAGTAGCCGGGGCCGTCTCGGCGCTGGAAGTCCCTGCCCACGGCCGCCGCCAGATCAGGGCGCAGACCAACCACAGGGTCACGACCGTCAGCACGCCCGATTCGCCGACCCACATCGCGGATCGCTCGCCCGGGGCAAACGGGTCGAACACCGACTGCACGACCACGTTCCAGGATCCGTGGGCAATCACCGCCGGCCAGACGCTCCCGCTGGCCATTCGCCATCGCGCGAAAATGAGCCCCATCGGCGTGATCGAGCCGATGAACAGCAAGGCCGATATCGCCGGATACGGACCGGTCGCGTAGCCGGCCCAGAGAATCAGCGGGACGTGCCAGGCGCACCAGATCAACGCACTCACCAGGTACGGCCGGGGCACGTTCGCCTCCACCAGCCGCGGCACCAGGTAACCGCGCCAACCGACTTCCTCGCCGAACGCCGAAAGACAGCTGAACAGCGTACCGACCGTGAGCGCCACCGGAATCAGCGCCAGCAAGCGGAGCATCGGATCGCCGATCCCGGCCAGGGTGCCACCGTGAGGCGCCGCGAACGGGACCAGCCCCGTGGACCAGCCAATGCCGTACACCGGGATCGCGATCGCGACCGGCAGCAGCCAGGCGGTGAGTGCGGCCCGACTACCGGTGCGGCCGCCCCAGCCGAAGGACACATCCTCGAAACCCTCGCGCCCGACGAGCCGGGCCACGACCGATGACAATGCCGGGACATACATCAGCACCAGCACCAGCGCCCCGCCGGTGGAGTTGGTGAGCCCTCCCATCCGGATGATCGTTCCCTCAAGAATGGCCGACAGCACCACCAGCACACCGAGATAGATCCTGAGCCCGCTTCGGGCCTGCCCGGGGGTTCGCATGGTCAGAGCCGGTCCGTGGCGCGAATCAGCCGCATGAAGAAGCCGATGGAGGTGGCGTAGTCGCGGATGGCGACATGCTCGTTCAACCCGTGGACCCGTTCCCGGTCGCCCTCGTTGAGTGGAACGGCCAGGAACCGGAACGTTCGGGTGGAATGCTCGCCCCAGTACTTGGCGTCGGTGCCACCCATCACCAGATACGGGATGACCGCCGGGACATCGCCCGGGACCATCGCCCGGATGGTTGCGGCCACGATCTGGTAGGCGGGCGACGTGATATCCGAGACCGGCGAGGGGTCGCCGCCGGCGCTGTCGAGGCGGATCACCGAGATCTGTGAGTCGGCCAGAACGTGGCCTACCCGTTCCATCACGGTGGCAATGGTCTCGCCGGGTCGGATCCGGAAGTTCACCACGGCCGACGCCTCGGGCGGCAGGACGTTGTCCTTGATGCCGGCCGCCAGCATGGTGGGCGAGGTGGTGGTGTGCATGAGTGCCGCGCCTAACGGGTTCGCCGCGAGGCCCTTCATCACGAGGGGGCGGGTCAGCCAGAGATTCGCGATCATCATCCGCCGGCCGAACGGCATGTAGGGCGCCATCGCCTCGACCATGCCCTGGCTCGGCCCGTCGAGGAAGAACGGAAACGGGTTGGCCTCGAGCCGGGCGATGCCGCGGCTCAGGGCTCCGACCGCGGTTCGCGACGTCGGCATGGACGAGTGCCCGCCCTCGGCCCGGGCCGTGAGGCGGAGACTCACATAGCCCTTCTCCGCGATGCCGATGAGGGCCGCGCGGCCTTTCAACCCGGGCATGAGCCCCGCCGCCAGGAATCCGCCCTCATCGAGGACCAGTGCCGGCTTCACGCCCGCCGCAACCAGCTTGTCCACGATGGCCCGGGCGCCATAGCGGCCGGAGACCTCTTCGTCGTGGCCGAAGGTGAGGTAGATGGTCCGGGGCGGGTGGTAGCCGGCCTTGATCAGGCCTTCCACGGCTTCGAGGATCGAAACCACCGTGACCTTGTCGTCGAGGGCGCCTCGCCCCCAGATGAAGCCGTCGGCGATGTCGCCGGAGAACGGGGCGTGGGTCCACTGGGGCAGGTTGGGCCCCGGCACCGGAACCACGTCCATGTGGCCCATCAACACGATGGGGGCGAGCGTCGGGTCGGTACCAGTCCAGGTGTAGAGGAGGCTCAGGGTGCCCACCGTGTCCCGCTTGAGCGTGGCGTGGACCAGGGGGAACGTCGTGGCGAGATAGTCGTGCAGGCCCCGGAACGCGGCCGTATCGATGGGGCCGCCGGACGCGAACGACATGGTGGGGAACTTGATCGCCCCGGCCAGGTGCTGGGCGGCGAGGGCGGTGTCGAGGGCCGGCGGCGCTTCGACCGACGGGGCGGAGCGGTCCGGCGCGGGGATGCGGGCGGTGCGGACCACCATCAGGGCGAGCAGCGCGGCGACCACGGCCAGGAGACCGGTGATGAGTTTTTTCATGGTGGGGAGAATGTGGCGCCTGCTGGCGCCCCCCGCCAGACCGGGCTACTGGAGCTGCTGCTCGATCCGCTTGAATCGACTGGACCCCACGGGCCGATGGCGCTAACCTGAGACGATTCCATCACCCGTGCCCCCGGCCGCCCGTGCATCCGAACGAACACGCCGCTCACAACCCCGA
>JAYUZK010000109.1:0-19969 GCA_043751835.1 Gemmatimonadota bacterium
GGACGATCCGCATCCGCCTAACGTTTCTCGACGAAGTGGACCCGGTCGCCAACGGCCAGGAGGGCAGGCGGAGTCCGCGACGGATCGAACATCCGGACCGTGGTTCGTCCGATGAGGTGCCAGCCGCCGGGGGTCTCGGCCGGATAGACCCCCGTTTGCGCCCCCGCGATCGCCACCGAACCGGCCGGAACCCGGACCCTCGGCGTCGTCCGTCGCGGCAGCACCAGGCTCGGATCGAGGGGGCCAAGGTACGCGAATCCCGGGACGAAGCCGAGGAGGGAGACTCGATACGTCGGCGCGATGTGCCGGGCGATGACTTCCGCCACCGTCAGTCCTGAGTCGCGGGCGACGAGGTCGAGGTCCGGACCATCGTACCGGACCGGAATTTCGACTTGGCCGCCAGTGGGTATCGCCCCCGCTTCGCCGGGATGGCTCAGGATGGGGATGAGGGCATCCCGGATCGCCGGATAGGTCCGGGTGGTCGGGTCGTAGTGAACGGTGATGGTGCAGTATCCGGGGACCAGTTCAACATCCGGACCGAGGGTGCGTCGCAGAGCCGTCAGGTGACGATGGATCCGGATCTCAATCGCGTCGTCAATCCGGTCACCCCAGGTGATGGTCAGGGCCGCATCACCGAGCGGCGCGATCCGGGGAAAGGGCGCCGTCACCGTGCGAAGGGGGCGACGTCGATCCCGAGGGACTCGAGCCGTTCTCGGAGCGCCCGGACGATGGCAACGGCGTGGGGGCCGTCGCCGTGGACGCAGAGCGAATCGGGCCGCACGATTCGCCGGGTTCCGTCGATGGCGATGACGTAGCGATCGGTCACCATGCGGACCGCGCGTTCGACCACGGCGGGGATGTCGTCGAGAACCGCACCGGCCTGTCCGCGGGGCACCAGCTGGCCGTCCGGCTGGTAGGCCCGGTCGACAAAAGCTTCCCTGGCGATGTCGACCCCCTCGGCGGCCGCTTCGGACAGCATGGGGGTCCCGTCGAGTCCGAGGAGGATGAGAGCCGGATCAACGCTTCGGATGGCCCGGGCGATGGCCCGGGCCGCCCCAGCGTCCCGAGCGGCCCGGTTGTAGAGTGCCCCGTGCGGCTTGACGTACCGGAGGCGGGCTCCGTGGGCGCCGCAGAAGGCGGCCAGCGCCCCGATTTGATAGACGACGTACGCCTCGATCTCCTCCGGCGAGGCGGCCATCTCACGCCGGCCGAAGCCCATAAGGTCCGGGTATGAGGGATGCGCCCCGATCACCACCCGCCGGGCCTCGGCTCGGGAGACCGTTTCCCGCATCACGATGGGATCCCCGGCGTGAAAGCCGCAGGCGATGTTGGCCGAGCTCACGAGGGTGAGCAACTCGGCATCGGATTCGAGCCGGTAGCGGCCGAAACCTTCACCGAGGTCGGCGTTGAGATCGATGCTGGTCACGTCGAATCCGGCTTGGGCCGGGTGATCCGAAACGAGAAATTCTGCTGGACCCACTGCCGGACCCGCTGTGACGACTGGATGGCCGGGCGGAATTTCATCATTGCCAGCGCCTGCCGGACGGACTCGGCGAATTCAGGGTGGGTCGAACGGATTACCTGGATGCTGGCGGTGTCGACCCGCCCCAAGGTGTCGACGACGTAGTGAACGAACGTAGCGCCTTCGATGCTCTTTCCTAGCAGGGAAGGGGGATACACGGGCGCGGAGCTGGTCGGATCCCTCACCACCGTGGAGTCGACTTCGATTGCGCTGAGCGCGGTCTCTTCCTTCAGGGTGTTCGGCGCCTCGAGCTCGATCGGGGTGGGGTCACCGGCAGAGCTGAGGGGAATCATGTCCTCCGGCTTCGGGTCGAGCGGCCGGGGTTTTGTGGTGACGCCGTGATCTCCGAGGAGACCGGACCAGTCGATGTTGCGACTGTGGCTCGCGCCGCCCGTGGCTCGTTCGGGAGGGACCAGAAAGACCACCAGTTGGTCGATCGGGTCGGTTGAGGGCCGGTCCGACCGATGGAAGGCGACGATCGGGATGATCAGCAATCCGTGGAACAGGAGGCTGATCAGGGCGCTTGAACTGCTCAGCGCGCCTGTGCTGAGACGCCGTTGCTCCGACTTGATCAAGTTGAAACGCGCCACGAGGCACTCCTTGGGAATAACTCTAGGACTCCTGTCCCGACGGGAGCAAGGGGAACCCGGTTTCTCATTATTATTTTATTTGACAAATAAAACTATAATCACTATCTTGAATGCGTGCCCCGCGACCCTGTTGCCCTCGTTCTGGCCGCCTATCCCGTGCTCCATCACGCCCTCCGCCAGCGGGACGTGAAGGGGGCCGGGAGCGCCCGGGTCAGTGCCCATCAAGCGACCGTACTTGCGCAGCTCGGGTCGCCGGAGGGCACGACGATGACCGGGCTGGCCGGCATGATGGAGGTGGCGCTTCCCACGATGTCGCTCCTGGTGGACCGGCTCGAGCGCGCCGGTTTGGTGCGGCGGGACCGGGATCCGGCCGACGGTCGCCGCGTCCTGCTCCAGCTCACCGAGGATGGGGCCAAAGCAGTCCGTGGGCGCTCGATTCTTGATCCCGATCGGGTCCGATCGCTGCTCGGCTCGCTTACGCCGGCCGAGCGGGCGTCCGGGGTGGATGGGCTGGTCACGCTGGCGCGTGCTGCGCAAAAAATCGCCCCGAACCGCTCTCCCAGCAGAGGTCGACCATGAATCGTTGCCAACGCCGCCGCCTGGCCGTCATCAAGCAGAGCCTGGTGGCCGGCCCTTCGGTCGTTCTGGCGCTGCTATGGCTGTTCGGATATGCCCTGCCGCGCGTCCACCGCGAGGAGGTGCGGGTCAGATTGCCGTCATCTGCCGAGACGGTCTGGGCGGTGTTGACCGATCTCGATGGGATGCCCGATTGGCGCCGTGATGTCACCAGGCTGGAGCGCCTGCCGGATGGCGATGGTGGCATCCGGTGGCGGGAAGTCGGCGTCGGGGGCCGGACGCTTGCCTTCGAACGGACGGAGGCGATTCCCCCGCTGCGACTCGTCGTTCGGCAGGTTGATGGGTCCTCGGGCGAACGGCGCTGGATCTACCGGATTCTCCGGACGGACCGTGGGGTCGAGCTGGCGGTGGCGGAGGAGAGCCGGGTCGAAAACCCGGCATGGCGGTCTGTTGTCGGGTTGTTCGGCGGCAATCGGGGCCGGATCAGCGGCTTGGCACGTGATCTCGAACGTCGTCTCAACGTCCGTCGTCAGTTGGCTGCGAACCAAAAACCATAGCGTTTGGGCAGTGGGTCGTGACCCCGCAGCGCTGCAGCGCCCGTTCGAGGTAGATCTCAACCAGGTCAAAATGGACCGTCCGGGTCCGCTGGATCCACCAAACCGAACAGCCGAGCGAGGTGGCCGCTTCCACCAGGGTCGTCTCGTCAGCGGCGAGCAGGTGACAGGTTCGGCGTCCGCGCGACTTGAACAGGTTCTCGTGTACGGCCACCCCACCCCGGGTTGCCCAGACCCGGGCTTCGGAGACTTCCCGGGTTCGGAAGTACCGCCACATTGCCATCGCCGGGTCAGTCATCGCCGCCGGGGCGTTGGCGTTCCTGTTTGACCGTGCCGCGGCGACGCTTCTGCTCGAGGCGCTGTTTCCGCTCTCCGGACGGCACCCGAGTCGGCTTGCGACGTTTGGGAGGGATGAGGGCCTGACGGACCAGGTCCTCGAGCCTTTCACGCGCCAACTGTCGGTTGGTGAACTGGCTGCGGGTTTCGCTCGAGACGACCCGGATCCAGCCATCGGTATCGAGCCGATTGGCGATCCGGGCGATGAGGCGGGCCTTTTGAGGGGGGGAGAGCGCGTTGGTTGCGGTCACCTGCCAGCTGATTTCCGCCCGCGTGGATGAGGTGTTGACATGCTGCCCGCCCGGGCCGCCGGACCGGCTGGCCCGGAACTTCAGTTCGGCGTCCGGAATGGTGAAGTCGGGGCGGGTCATTGGGACGAAACTACAATCGCCGTTACGTTTCCGACATGGTGTATCGCTCCGATCTGGAAGACTGGTTCCGGGCCGAGACGACGGTTTTGCTGGGATACTCCGGCGGCGTCGATTCAGCCCTCCTCGCGGTGGTCGGCGCCAGGGTGTTGGGGCCAACCCGTTTCCTGGCCGTAATCGGGAGGAGCGCCTCACTACCCGAGGCCCAGTGGCGGCAGGCGCGCGAGCTGGCAGCCGACTTTCGGGTGCCGGTGCTTGAGGTCACCACCGGGGAACTGGACGATCCGAACTATCGCGCCAACGCGCCGAACCGATGTTATTTCTGCAAGTCGGAGTTGTGGGCCCGCCTGACGGATGTCGCGGTTGCTCGCGGAATGGCGGCGATCATCGACGGCACTAACACCGGGGACCTTGTTGGGCACCGCCCGGGGGCCGGGGCAGGCGCGGAACGCCGGATCCGCTCACCCTATCTCGACCTCGGCTGGGGCAAGCCGGACGTCCGACGGGTGGCGCGTGAGCTGGGGCTTCCGATCTGGGACGCGCCCGCCGCGCCCTGCCTGGCCAGCCGGATCCGGTATGGTCTCGAGGTCACTCAACCGCGGCTCCGGCAGGTGGAACTCGCGGAGGAACTGCTGCGGATGCTTGGCGTGATCGGTGACCTCCGCGTTCGGCATCTGGGCGACCTGGCACGGATCGAGGTTGGTCCTGACATGCTCTCCGTGGTCGCCGGGCATTGGCCGGCGGTCCAACAACGATTCGGTGCGCTGGGTTTTCAACGGGTCGAACTCGACCCGGCGGGTTACCGCCGGGGCAACCTGTTGCGCGTGGTCTGATGCGACTGTTCATCGCGGTTCCGTTGCCGGAGGTCGCCGGGGCCGAGATCAATTCGGTGCTCCTCCGCTTGAAGAGTCAGGATTGGCCGGTCCGGTGGGTTCGGGAAGAGGGCATTCACTTGACGCTCAAGTTCTTCGGCGAAGTCACCACCGACCGGGTCGATGCCATCGTGGAGATGCTCAACTTTGCGACCCAGGGAATGACGCCAATGACATTGCGCCTCGTGGGCGCAGGAATCTTCCCGCCGGCGATTCGACAACCCCGGGTGATTCACCTCGACGTGGATGCTGACCCGAGTCTCGAGTTGCTCCAGGACCGGATCGAACGGGGCGGGGAACGCCTGGGCTTTCCGCCCGAGGGCCGGCCGTTCCGTCCCCACTTCACCCTTGGGCGGGTGCGCGAGGGGCAGCGACTCCCGGCCGGCTGGCAGGGCGAGCTGGAGCGGATTCCCGAGGGGGCGGCGTTCCTGGCCGACCGCGTCGTCCTGTTCGAAAGCGAGCTTGGGCCGTCGGGGCCGACCTACGCGATCCGCCGGGAAATCAGGCTGGGATGATTCTCAGTTGCCTCGCGCTGCCGGCACGTCTCCTCGGGATGGCGCTGCTCGCGGGCATCATTTACCTCGGTTGGATCAACCGGACCGACCTCCGGCGATTCATCCATCAGCAAACGGCTGAGGCCGCGCCGCCGCTCGATGTGACCGTCCGGCCCACCGAACTCAGATCCAGAGCCGCGGCGAAGCTTGATTCGCTGGCGCGCCACCGAGCCGACTCGGTGACCCTGACGCCAGGTGAGGTTCAATCGCTGGTGCGGGCGGAGGTCGAGCGGCGGGCCCCGGGGCTGGCGGACAGCGTCGTGGTGGAACTCGGTGACGGCGTGGTGTCGGTGCGGGGCCGGGTGGACGCGGGCCGTCTGGAGGGCCGGAACCTCGGGCCCGTCGCCGAATGGCTCAGCGGCCGTCAGACCATCGAGGCGGGCGGATCGGTGGGGCTGCTGCGGCTCGGCACCGGACAGTGGCGGATCGACCGGGTCGTCGTCCGCGGGCTGCCGGTGCCGCAGGCACTCTGGGAACGCCTCCTCGGATTGGTGATTCCGGGGGCGACCGCCTCGTTCACATTTCCGGTCGATCGGTTGATTACCGGCGTCCGGGTTACGCCGGGCGGAGCCGTGCTGTATGGCGGGGCCGAACGATGAAGCCGCGCATCCTGGTGATCGACGACGAGCCTTCGGTGCGGGACGCCCTCCGTCAGGTACTCGAATACGAGGGCATGACGGTCCGGCTGGCGGGGTCGGGAGGTGAGGGGCTCACCCTGTTCGAGGAGTTCTTTCCCCATGTGGTCCTGCTCGACGTCAAGATGGCCGGCCTCGACGGTCTCGAAGTGCTCTCGCGGCTGAAGGCAGTCGATCCCGATGCCATCGTGGTGATGATATCCGGCCACGGGACTATCGCCACCGCGGTTCAGGCGACCCAGCGAGGGGCTTTTGACTTTCTCGAGAAGCCGCTCGATGCCGACCGGTTGCTGGTGACGCTCCGTAACGCGATGGCCCATGCCTCGTTGGCCGGCGAGAACGAGCGGCTCAAAGGGGTCATCGATACCAAGTATCCGATGATCGGTTCGAGCGTCGGGCTTCGCGAGGTGCGGGACCTCATCGCGCGGGTCGGGCCGACGGATGCCCGCGTGCTGGTGACGGGCGAAAACGGCACCGGGAAGGAACTGGTCGCCCGGGCGGTGCATGAGGCGTCGCCACGACGGGACCGAGCCTTCATCGAAGTGAACTGTGCGGCGATCCCGACCGAACTGATCGAGTCGGAGCTCTTCGGACACATGAAGGGCAGTTTCACCGGTGCGGTAAGCGACCGGCCGGGGAAGTTCGAGCTCGCGGACGGCGGGACGTTGTTCCTCGACGAGATTGGTGACATGTCGCTGGCGGCCCAGGCCAAAGTGCTGCGGGCTCTTCAGGAAGGCGTCGTGAACCGGATCGGGGCGGCGCGGTCGCTGGAGGTGGACGTACGGGTCCTGGCGGCCACGAACAAGCGGCTCGAGCATGAGATCGCCGACGGGCAGTTTCGGGAGGACCTGTTCTACCGCCTCAACGTCGTACCTATCCATGTACCGCCGCTGCGGGAGCGCCGGGACGACATTCCTGAGTTGATTGCGCACTTCGTCGATCGGCTCGGCGGGCGGACCGGGGTTGTGGCGAAGTCGTTCGGGGTCGATGCGATCCGCCGGCTGGAGGGCCGATACTGGCCCGGCAATGTCCGCGAGCTCCGGAACGCCATCGAGCGGCTGCTGATCCTGTCCGCCGGCCGCTCGGTCACCGCAGCCGATGTGGATCGGCTGCTCCCGGCGTCGCCGCAGGTCGACCCGGCTCCGGCGGATGCCGGCGGCACGTTCGAGGCCTTCAAACAGGATGCCGAGCGGGTGTTCGTCCTCCAGAAATTGCGAGAGCACGACTGGAATGTGTCGGAGACCGCCCGCGCGCTGGCGATGCCCCGGTCCAACCTCTACAAGAAGATCGAGAAATATCAGTTGACCCGGGAGTCCAAGTGACATCGAATCGGCCGCGCGACTGGGACAAGGAGATGGCGGAGATCGACAAGATCATCGACCAGGCTCCGCCCGCGCCGTTGTCCGCTGGCAAGCCCGCCGCGCCCGCGCCGGCCGGAAGCCCGCCGGCGCGCGTCGCGGCGCCGGTCAGCCGTGGCGGGGCGCTCTCGACCTGGCTTCGCGTCGGGCTTGGCGTTGCGCTGGCTGTCGGAATGACCCAGTGGCCTTATTTCTATGCTTGCGGCACCTGGTTGTTTCTCTACCTCGGTGCTGTCGGGATCGTCGGGTTGAGCGGGTTCTGGGGCATGGTGGCAAGTTGGCGCCGTCGCATGGGGCTTGCCCACTCGGTGGCGCTGGCCGTTTTTCTCTGGGGCGGGGTACTGGCGGCCGCGTCGGTCCTGCCTCGGATCGGCTACGCCAAGCGGGCCGCCGTGTGGATGTGCCCGTGACGGACCCGGTTGCGCCCGTCGGTCGGCGCACGGTAGGTTGCAGTCGGCTTGACGTTTCGGGGTTCCCATCGGCATGCGTCCAATTCGGGTTGGTCCTGGCAAGGGCGGATCGAGCTCTGACGAGGGCTCGCTCGACGTCTACCTTCGCGAGATCAGTCGCTATCCGCTGATCGTGCAGGAGGAAGAGGTCAGGCTTGCGCAGAGGATCCGCTTGGCGGACGAAGAGGCGCTCGACAAACTGGTCCGGAGCAATCTGCGCTTCGTTGTGTCGGTCGCGAAGAAATACCAGAACCAGGGCGTTGCCCTCTCCGATCTGATCAATGAGGGCAACCTTGGATTGATCCGGGCGGCCCACAAGTTCGACGAGACCAAGGGGATCAAATTCATCTCCTACGCGGTCTGGTGGATCAGGCAGGCCATTCTGCAGGCTCTGGCGGAGCAGAGCCGCATTGTCCGGGTTCCGCTCAACCGGGCCGGTATGCTGCACCGGATCACTCGGCGGAGTGCCGCGTTGCGGCAGGAACTTGGGCGGGAGCCGACCGCAGCGGAGGTTGCCGAGGGGATGGACATCGGGGTCGAAGAGGTCGAGAAGACACTGGCGATCTCCCAGAATCACGTGTCGCTCGATGCGCCGGTCGCACCGGGCGAGGACAACCGTCTCCTCGATTATCTCCCGGATACCCAGAACCCCGGTCCGGACGCGGAGACGTTCGAGCGGGCGCTCACCCAGTCGATCGAAGAGGTGCTGGCCAGCCTCCGTGAGCGGGAGGCGAAGATTCTCCGGCTCTATTTCGGCCTCGACAGTCCCGAACCGATGACCCTCGAGGAAATCGGCACCCTGATGGGGATCACCCGCGAACGGGTCCGGCAGATCAAGGAGAAGGCCCTGAGCCGGCTCCGCCACGTCAGCCGTTCAAAAGCCCTCGAAAGCTTTCTTTCCTGAATCTCTCATGGCCACGACCAGCTCATTCGACATCTCGACCGGCGCCGACCTCCAGGAAGTGGACAACGCCGTCAATCAGACCCTCAAGGAAATCGGCCAGCGGTACGATTTCCGGGGTACCGCCTGTACCGTCGAGTTCGATCGGGAGAAGGCGACGATCAAACTCTTCGCCGACGACGAATTCAGGATGAAGCAACTGATCGACGTGCTCGAAGCAAAATGCGCCAAGCGTCAGATCCCGGTCACCAATCTCGACAAGGGCGATCTCGAGCCCGGGACCGGGACCTCGATGCGGTGCCTGATTACCCTCAAGCAGGGCATCGACCAGGAGACCGCCAAGAAGATCGCCAAGGCCATCAAGGAGAACGGCTTCAAGAAGGTCCAAACCCAAATCCAAGGCGACGAGGTCCGGGTCACCAGTCCCTCCCGGGACGAACTCCAGGTCGTGATGGCATTCCTCCGCGCCGAGGAGTTTGGCATCCGGCTCAAGTTTGGGAATTACCGCGGCTAGTCTCCGGTTCCTCGGCGCCGCCCTGGTGGTGGCCGGACTGGTCGGGTGCCCGCAAGTCGAGGTCGGGACCATTCCGGAGACCGAGACGGCCGAGCCTCTGGTTCGGGTCGGGCTTGGTGTGCCCCAAAACGAGCTGCTGATAGGTGGTGGAGGCGGCCTGTTGGTGACCGGGGCCGACGGCGGCGGGTTGTTCGAAGTTGCCGCCGGGGCGACGGCGACGGCGACCAGCAACGGATCCGTGGTGAGGCTCCGAACCGGCGGGGTCAGCGCCTCCTCTGCCACCTCGCTGGTCATCAAGCCGTTTGATTCAGTCGGGTTCGTCCGGGTCGGCGGTCGCGATTTCCGTGGCACCTTGCTCCTCACGTCGACGCCGAACGGTCTGCTGGCGGTCAACCTGCTGTCGCTCGAGGCTTACGTCGCCGGCGTGGTCAACGCCGAGATGGGCCGCCGGCCTCCCAGCGACACTGAGGCGGTGTACGCCCAGGCCATCGTCTCCCGCACCGTCGCGATGCGGGCACTGGGCCGGTACCGGATTCGGGGCTATGACGTCGTCAGTACCGTTTCCGATCAGGCCTACGGCGGGGTCCCGAGCGAGACGGCCATGGGATGGGCCGCCGTGCGCGCCACCCACGGCTTGGTCCTGAGCTACAACGGAAGCGTGATTGAAGCCTTCTTCCATTCGACCTGCGGTGGCCGGACCGAGGCGGTCGAGGCGGTCTTTTCAGGTGCGCCGCAGCCGTACCTCAGGTCGGTATCGGACCGCGATTCCGGGGGACAGGCCTACTGCGGGATCTCACCCCGATTCCGCTGGCGGGAAGAATGGACCGGCGAGGTGGCGGCCCGGATGCTTCGGGACCACGGCGCCGCCGCGGGCCTTGGCGGCGCCGAACCGTCGGACATGCAGGTGGGGGCTCGGTCACCGTCCGGTCGGGTGACCGAGTTGGTGACGGTCGTTTCCGGGCGGGCGGTGCCGATCGAGGGCCAGCAAACGATCAGGCAAATCCTCCGTGCCGGCGACGGTGGCTGGCTCCGGAGCACTCAGTTTTCGGTCCAGGTGTCACGGGGCGGTGGGCGCATCGTCCGGATCGTCGCCGACGGCGGGGGCAACGGCCATGGGGTCGGGATGTGCCAGTGGGGGGCGGTTGGCCGGGCCCGGGCCGGGGCCAACCACCTGGGGATCCTGGTCGCTTATTTTCCCGGGACGGAGTTGCGTCGCATCTACTGAGGTGGACAATGACGGGTTCTCGGCGGTCTGGTCCTCACGGGAGGCCAAATCTGGCCCCCCGCAATCTCGACCTGGAGGGAGCCCAAGCGCCCATCCGGCTCGGCATCATTGGCACCGGGGCGATCGTCCAGGTGGCCCACCTGCCTTTGCTTCGGAAGACCAGGGCGGTCGAACTGGCGGCGCTCTGCGACACCGATCTGGTCAAGGCGCGGGCCCTTGCCGAGCGGTCGTCCATTCCGAATGTCTACGACGATTTCGAGGATCTGCTCCACCATGAGCAACTCGATGCCGTCCTGGTGGCAACGCCCAATCACCTCCATGAGTCCCACATCCAGGCTGCGCTCTCGGCCAATTTGCATGTGCTGATCGAAAAGCCACTCGCCCTCACGTCGGCGGCGGCGCAGCGGATCATCAAGGCGGCGGACAAGCGAGGACGGGTCGTGATGGTCGGGATGACCCACCGGTACCGGCCCGACGTCCAGGCCGTCCGGAGCTTCGTGCAGGCCGGGGAACTGGGGGAGATCACCAGCGTGCGTGCCAGTTGGCACCTGGCGCGGCCAGCTCGGGCGCCGCTGGGCTGGCGGGAAAAGCGATCCGAGTCGGGTGGGGGGGCGATGCTCGATCTTGGGCTTACCATGATCGATCTGGGCCTTTTCCTGGCAGGGAATCCTGCCCCGGCTCGGGTAAGTGCCTCCCTCGGCCGGCCGAGGGGCGAACGAGCCGTCGAACAGTCCGGGAGCGCCTTCGTGGTGTGCGAGAACTCGGCAGCGATTTTCGTGGACGTGACTTGGCGTCACATCGGTGAAGGAGAGCGGTTCGGGGCCGGCATCCGGGGATCGAAAGGAACTGCCGGCATCAACCCGCTTCATGTCTGGAAGGAAATTCACGGAATGCCGCACGACGTCTCGCCGACCGGCTCGTTCAGTCGGGAAAATGCCTTTGCGGCTTCGTTCCGAGCCCAATGGGCCCACTTCCTGGCCGCCCTCTCAGGCCGTGCGGCCGCGCCTTCACTCGAGGAGCAGGTGCAGGTGCTTCAGGTGCTGGAGGCCATCTACAAGTCGGACGCCGACGGTCGCGACGTGCTGCTGTGACCGGTTTCTCGATGGCGCTGTTCCTTGCTGCGCTTGCCGGCCAGCCGGCAGGACCCCCTGCTGAACCTGATAGTACCGCCGACGGCATCGCGGTCTATCTGCTTACATTTGATCCAGGTGACGCTCTCTGGGAGCGGTTTGGTCACAATGCATTGTGGATTCGTGACAGTGTGGCCGGGACCGATCTGGCTTTCGACTATGGCCGATTTTCGTTCGGCCGAACCCTCGGCCAGCGACTGAAGTTTTTTGCCCTCTTTGCCAAGGGTCAGCCTCTCTACTCCATGGGTGAGGCCGACGTTCGTGCCTATCTCGCGGCCTATCAGGAGGCTGGCCGGTCGATCTGGTCGCAGGAGTTGGATCTGCCGGCTGCGGCCCGCCGGCAGATCCGCGACTTCCTGCTCTGGAACATCCAGGAGCAAAACCGGGAATATCCGTACAACTACTACGTCGACAACTGCTCGACCAGAATCCGGGATGCTCTGGATCGGGCGGTGGGTGGTCAGCTGAAGACCTGGGCCGAAGGCGTCCGGACCACCGCGACCTACCGCGACCACACGAGGCGAACGACCGAGAACAATGCGGTAGCGCGGACCGCCTTGACGCTGGGACTCGGCCGCCCGGTAGACCGCCCGCTTTCCGCCTGGGAGGAAATGTTCCTGCCGATTTCCCTGCGACCCTACCTGAACCAGTTCACGGTCCGGGATCCGGACGGCAGGGTTCACCCGCTGGTCAAAGCCGAACGGCACCTGGTCGAAAGCTCCCGGTTCCGGGTCGAGCCCGTGCCGAGCAATTGGGTTCTCCGGTACTTGGGGGGGGGGCTGTTGGCGGCGGCGGTAATGCTCGGACTTGGCTCCCTGGCCAAGGACCCCGGCGTATGGCGCCGGGTTTTCGTTGGCGCGGTCGTTCTTTGGTCGCTCATTGCCGGCTTGGGAGGGGCGGTACTGCTAGCGCTCTGGACTTTCACCACCCACCGGTTCAGCTACTGGAACGAGAACCTCTTGCTCCTCAATGTGATCTCGCTCGCGGTGGCCGTCGTCGCGGCCCGGAGCCATCGCAGTGGGTCGGGGGGGATCGCACGGTCGTCCCGGTTGGCGACGGTCGTCGCGGTGATTGGACTGGCAGGCTTCGCCGGCAAGGCTCTTCCCGGAAGCCAGGCGAATCTCGACATGATTGCGCTGATCCTCCCGACCCACCTGGCGGTAGCCGTCGGACTTCGTTGGCTCCGTCTGGCGACTACTCCGACCCGGCCCGCTTGAGGCCGTCCTCGGCCTCGGCAAACCCGGGGAACGCCTTGAGGGCCTCGCCGTAGGAATCGGCGGCCCGCTTTCGGTCTCCCCGGTCCTGGTATAGCAGGGCCTTCCCGTACCACATGACCGCTTCAGTCGGGATGTTGCGCTGGCTTGCCGAAGCGCCCCCCAGATTGAGGCCCTCACTGATCCGCTGCGCCACGGATTGGACGATCCGGAACAGCTGCGTCCGGTCAGACAGCTTCGGATCGCTCTTCACTACCCGCACGATCTCGTTTGTCGAGGTGTCGACGATGCGTGCGTCGAGACGAAAATCGCCGTACAGGTCGATGAACGTTCCCACGATCACGTAGCGGGCGCCCGCCGACCGCCCGATTCGGGCTGCGGTTTGAGCGTCGATCCGGTCCCCCACCGCTGCGCCTTGGTCGTCGACGAGCCGCTGGGTCCGTTCCCGGGCGACGACCGTGATGGCCCCGCGCCCGAGTTCACTGCCGAGGAGTCCGGCGATGCCGCGCCGGAGCCCGTCGTACTCCTCCTTCGCCCTCCCGTAGCTGCCCCCGTTTTCGAACGGGACCACCGCGATGGTGGCCGCCGTCTGAGCCAAGGCGGTGGCCGGAACGCTCAGCAACGAAAGGACCGCGAACCCCCAATAGTGCCGTGTCATGCCAACCTCGCTAGCAGCGGATGGAGCGGCCTTCTGCCGCGATGGTGACGTCCAATCGGGCACCCAGCCGCACGGCTGTTGCCTCCGCCTCGGCGCCGAGCCGCTCGAGGGTCTTGTCGTCGTGATCGGGGTCGTGGTGAAAGAGCACCAGTCTCGCCACCCCGGATTCGGCCGCCAGTTCAACAGCCGCCGCCGCGCTGGAGTGGCCCCAGCCGCGCCGAGCCCCCAGTTCGTCCGCGAAATACATTGCGTCGTGAATCAGCACGTCGGTATCGCGCAAGAACCGAATGAACGCGGCTCGGTCCGCAGCGGTTCCGGCACCCAGTTCGTTGTCCGTCATGTAACTGATCGCGCGGCCACCCCGGGCATCCCGGATCGAATAGCCGAGGGTGGCGCCCGGGTGGCAGAGTTTGGTCGAGGTGATCCCAAAGCCGGGGACATCGATCGCGTCGCCCTCGATTTCGGCAATCTCCAGCCGGGCCCCGAGGGCCTCGATCGGAACGGGGAAAACGGCTGGTACCATCTGGCTTCCGAGGACCGAGGCGAGCGAGCCGGACGGCTGCTTTGGGCCCAGAACTCTGACGCGGTTGCCGGCTCGGTAAAGCGGCGAGAAGAACGGGAGCCCCTGAATGTGGTCCCAATGGGTGTGGCTGAGGAGTACCGTCAGATCGAGCGGGTGCGCGGACTCGAGGTGGCGACCGAGGCCCCTGGCCCCGGTTCCGGCATCCACCACGAGCCGGGCGCCGGCATCGGATTCCACCAGCAGCGATGGCGTGTTGCCCCCGAAGCGAGCGGTCCCGGGCCCGGGCGTCGGGATCGAGCCGCGGGTTCCAAAAAAGGAAACGGTGAGCGTCACCGGTCAAGACCGCTGCGCCGCAGCGCGGAGATGACCGGGATTCACGAGCACGATTTCGCGGCGGCTCACGGTGATGATACCCTGCAGAGAGAGGGCCTTGATGGTGCGTGAGACGGTTTCGCGGCTCGCGCCCACCATCTGCCCGATGGTCGCATGGGTGAGTTTCCTGGTAATCCTGGCGCCGCCTTCTTCCCGGGCCAGTTCGAGCAGCAGGTGAGCGATCCGTCCGCTGACGTCGAGCAGCGCCATGCTGGCGATCGTCTCATCCGCCCGGCGGAGCCGTCGAGACAGCTCGCGCAGGAGGGCCACGCCAAGGTCGGGCGAGGCCTTGAGTCGGGTCTGGAAGTCCTCGCGGCGGAGTTGGAGCAGGGTGGCCTCGGTCATCGCGATGACGTGAGCTGAACGCGGCTCATCGTCGAGCAGCGCCATTTCGCCGAAGAAGTCGCGATCGGTCAGGACGGAGAGGATGACCTCCCGGCCGTCTTCGGCGAATACCGCCACCTTCAGCTGTCCGCTCGCGATCAGGAACATCGCGTCCCCGGCCTCGCCTTGGGACACGATGACGGACCCCCGCGAGAACCGGCGTTCCCGGCAGAGGGCGGCCAGGGCCTGGAGGTCAACCGGGCCCAGGTGGGCGAAGAGAGGGACCGCCTGGAGCACCTCAGTGGGCGAGAGTGTCATGACCGGCTAGCATAGGCCCGAACCCGGGCGTCTGGCAAGCGCCGGGCGGAGCGCTGCTTGCCTTCCGGGCCGTTTCCGACTAGTTTCTGCGGCTTATCGGGAACGTCAAACTCATTCCCGGACAACGATTTAGGGCACTGGAGTGCGTCGTGAAGCCGAATCTTCATCCGATCTTCCACAAGATCGAGGCGCATTGCGCCTGCGGCAACAAGTTTGAGACCAGGTCGACGTCCACGTCGATCCACGTTGAGGTCTGCTCGCTCTGCCATCCCTACTACACCGGGAAGCAGCGCTTGCTCGATACGGCTGGCCGGGTCGATCGGTTCCGCCGCAAGTACGGTGGTGCGGAGGCCGCCAAGGCCGCCACGGAGTAGGTGTGGAAGGAAAACTCCGCCAGGCCCTGAAGCGGGCGGAGGAAGTCTCTCGTGGGCTGACCGATCCGGCGCTGGCGAAAGATCCTGCCCGCCTCACCGCCCTTGGGCGCGAGCACTCCCGGCTCGCGCCCATCGTTCGTTTGGGCGAACAGTTTTTCCGGTATAGGGGCGAGCTTGTCGAGGCCCGCGAGTTGGCGGCCAGCGACGACCCTGAGATGGTCGAGTTGGCCCGGGCGGACGTGGACCGGTTGAGCCAGGAACTCGCCCGGATGGAGCCGGAGCTCGAGGACCTGCTGATTCCCCGCGACCCACTCGAGGATCGGAACGCGATCGTCGAAATCCGGGCCGGGACCGGTGGCGACGAGGCGGCGCTCTTCGCGGCGGATCTGCTCCGGATGTATACCCGGTTTGCCGAACGTCACGGTCTCAAGGTCGAGCCGCTCTCGGTAAGCGACGGAGCCCTCGGGGGAATCCGTGAGGCCATCATCTCGATCAAGGGCGCCGGTGGATACGGCATGCTGCGCCGGGAGTCCGGTGTCCATCGGGTTCAGCGGGTTCCCGACACCGAGGCGCAAGGGCGGATCCACACCTCAGCGGCGACGGTCGCGGTGCTCCCCGAGGCCGAGGAGGTCGACGTCAAAATCGAGGCTCAGGATCTCCGGATCGACGTCTACCGCTCGTCCGGACCAGGCGGCCAGAGCGTCAACACCACTGACAGCGCGGTCCGGATCACCCACCTTCCGAGCGGCCTCGTGGTGTCCCAGCAGGACCAGAAATCGCAGCTCCAGAACAAACTCAAGGCCATGGAGGTGCTGCGGTCCCGTCTCCTCGACAAGATGATCTCCGAGCAGGAGACGGCTCGGGCGCGGGACCGCAGGGCGATGGTGGGAACCGGGGACCGCTCGGGGAAGATCCGGACGTACAACTATCCCCAGAGCCGGGTCACCGATCACCGGATCAATCTGTCGGTCCATAACCTGGCCGAAATCATGGACGGCCGTCTCGACGAAATCGTCAAGGCGCTCCGGATCGCCAGTCGCGAAGAGGCGATTGCCGGCTGAAATGGCGGTTGAGCGCCGGCTCACGATCCAGGGGGCGCTCGATCGCGCTACCGCGGTGCTGGCCGGGGCGGCAGTGCTGGAACCGCGGCGAGAGGCCGTCCGCCTGATCGGCGACATGTTGGGCCTAACGCCGGGTGAGGTCATGCTGGGCCGGGCCAACGTGCTTGACCCCGATCGGCGACGGTGGCTCGACCGGGCGGTCGAGCGCCGGGCCCGGGGAGAGCCACTGGCCTACGTCACCGGACTTGCGGGGTTCCGACGGCTCGAGATCCGGCTTGACCGGCGGACGCTCATTCCCCGGCCGGAAACCGAGGGGATGGTCGACCACGCGCTGAGGCTTTGCTCTCGCGGCGACGTCGTGGATGTCGGCACAGGCACCGGTTGTATCGGCTTGTCGCTGCGGCAGGAAGGTGGATATCGTCAGGTGATCGCGATCGACCGATCGGCCGAGGCGCTCGCGGTTGCGGCTGCCAACCGGCGCCGGCTGGGGCTCGACGTCCACCTGGTGCTCGCCGATCTCACCAGCGTCCTGGCGAGTGGATCGGCAGATCTGGTGGTTTCCAATCCGCCCTACATCTCGGCGGCGGAGTACGAGGCGCTCGGACCCGAGGTCAGGCTGTTCGAACCGCGCCTGGCGCTTGAAAGCGGGGTCGACGGTCTTGAGGCCACCCGGAGGCTCGTCTTCGATGCCGGCCGGGTCCTTCGGCCGGGCGGCTGGCTGGTGGTGGAAATTGCGGCGGACCGGGGTGAAGCTTCGGCGCGGCTGGCGGTGGAGGCCGGGCTCGGCCAAGTCCGGGTCGACGTCGACCTCTTCGGACGGCCCCGCTATCTCACGGCATGCAAGGGGGAGTGATGATCGACGACAAGGCGATGGACCTCGGACGGCTGATCGGACAGGCGACCGAGTATCAGGCGATGCGGCGGGCCGAGCTGACGCTCAAGGAAGACGCCGCGACGGTGGCTCAGCTCGATGCGATCCAGACGCTCGCGCGCCAGATTGACCAGCTGGTGACGCAGGGGCAGATGCCCGATGAGGCGACGACTCAGTCCTATGAGGACGCGGTCCGGGCGCTCGAGACGTCGGTGGTTGGGCAGGCCTACGTGGTGGCCCGAGCGAACTTCGACAAGCTGATGGTCCGGGTGAACCAGCAGATCAGCTCGGGTATGGAAAAGGGCGCCACGAGCAACATCATCATGCTGGGGTAATGGCCGGTTTCTTCGTGGTGCTCGAGGGGCCTGAAGGGGCCGGCAAGAGTACGCTGGCCCGTGGTCTTGCCGCCCGTTTCAGTAGGGTGGGGGTGGTGCCTGTCCTGGTCCGGGAGCCGGGTGGGACGCCTGCCGCTGAGGCGCTCCGTCATGAGTTGCTGCACGATGACCGCCGGTGGACCCCCGAGGCCGAGTTGCTATACATCGCGGCGGCCCGGGCGGATCTGGTCGCCAAGGTGATCCGGCCCGCGCTCGAGGCAGGACGGTTGGTCCTGTCGGATCGATTCGATCTGTCGACCCGAGCCTACCAGGTTGGCGGACGGGGACTGCCCGCGACCGAAGTGGACTGGGTCAACCGCGCGGCCACCGGCGGCCTTGCCGCCGATCTGACCCTGGTCCTCGACGTGCCGGTCGAGGTTGGTCAGGCGCGCCAGGCCGCTCAAGGCAAGGTGCGTGACCGTCTCGACCGGGAGACCGAGGAATTTCATCGGCGGGTGGCCCGCGTGTATCGTGAGGCCGCCGGGAACGGAATCGTGCATCTCGACGCGACCGTCCCGTCGGAAGAACTCGAGGCAGCGGCTTGGCACGCGGTGAGAACCGCGGCACCGGGCCGGTTTGGAGATGAGGCGTGAAGGTGTTGAAATGGGTTTTTCTGCTGGCCGTGGCGGCCGCCGCCTTCCTGACCGGGGGGTGGCTGCTACGACGAGGGGCGACGGCAGCAGGCAAGGGGGCCACGGCCGGAACCGATGTTGCCGCCAACAACCGACTTTTCGCGGCTGTGCTCCAGACCGTCAGGACCTACGCCGTCGACTCGCTGGATGAGGCCTCGGTCTACCGCCTGGCCACCTCAGGCATGCTCACGGAGCTCGGGGATCCCTATGCCGGGGTGGTGGCCGATGCCGACACGACGGACGCCCGAGGCCGGATCGGGCCCGCTCCGGTGCAGGGGATCTATCTCGACTTGCTCGACGACCTCGTTACCGTGGTGTCGGTGGTTTCGGGATCGCCCGCCTCCGTCGCAGGCATCCGGCCCGGTGATGCCGTGCTCCGGGTCGATCGGACGGTGATAGGGACGCAACGGGCCGATCAGGTCGCCGCGATGATCGACGGCGCGCCGGGCTCGGAGGTGAAGCTTCGGCTCGGTCGGGAAAGGGCCTCGGCGCCTCTGGCCGTGACGCTGGCTCGGGGCGCCGTCCCGGCGCTCGCGGAGCCGTTGTTCGAGCTCCAGAACGTGACAGGCTACCTCAAGCTTTCACAGGTCGATGACCGCGCGGTGGCTGCCGCCGCCGATGGAATGGCGAAGGTGGGCGCCGTCTCCGGCGGGCGTGGACTGATTCTCGATCTGCGCGGCGTGGCGGCGGGTTCGCTCGCTGCTGCGGTCAGGCTCGCGGAACTCTTCCTGGCGGACGGCCAGGCCATCGTTACCACCCGCGGACGGAACGGCAAAGACTCGGCGACGATTCGGAGCCACAAGCAGGCCCCGGGACGGGATTTCCCGATGGTGGTGCTGACCAACCGCGGGACTGGTGGGCCGGCCGAGGTGGTCGCGGGGGCGCTGCAGGATCACGACCGAGCGGTGGTGGTCGGCGAGGAGACGTTCGGGCGGGGGGTTGGCTATTCGTTCTTCCCGCTCGGCAACGGCACGTCCCTTCGGCTCACCACGGCGGTCTGGGCCACGCCGAGCGGGCGGGTCATCCAGCGCTTGCCGGTTGCGGACCGGTCGCAAGCGGCCACGGACAGTACGCCGCCGCGGCCCAAGTTCACGACCGATGCGGGCCGGACTGTCCTGGGCGGCGGTGGTATCATGCCGGACCGGGAGATTCCGACCGGAATTGAGGCGGAAGGATCCGACCGGGCCTTGGCGCTGGCCCGCGACCTCCTGGCCCGTGCCACCAGCCGTCAATCTCTGATGGCTGTCCTCCAAGCCAAATAGCTGGCGTCAGCCGGCGGGGTCGATGACCCTGGTCCCCTTTGGCACCGTGAATTTGAAGGTGTCGGAAGGAACCGGGGCATTGGGTCTGAGTCGCGAGAGCACGATGGTCCGGCGGGCGCCGGGGCCTTCGTTGATCTCGATCCGGCGGGGAAGTCCGTCGTCGATGCCGAGCCACAGCCTGGCCTTGGTGAACGTGATGCTCGACGACGTCGGCACGAGATCCACGACGTCCAGCACCCGCCCGGACACGGTGTCCCGCTTGACGTAGCCGACCCGGTAACGATCCTGCGGCCGATCGAGCAGGACGGCCAGGAGGTTCGCGCCATAGACCGGGTCCGTGGGCAGGGGCGACCGGTAGACGACGTCGGGCGCTGTGCTCGGGGTGTAGGTCCAGATGAATTT